>NZ_JAWOWF010000008.1:0-140568 GCF_033340295.1 Vibrio sp. 1401 | reverse complement strand
CTGGTTTACGTACTGCTAATCTCTTATCCGTTTCTTAATTACACATATTGGCAATATGCTCGCCAAGTTACGTGTATTGGTGTCAATGAAAAACAGTATCTACGATAGCTCTCTCAGGGTTGGAACTCCCACTATGAATTTCCTTCATGTTCAATGTGAAACAATACCAATATTACTCAACTCGTGAAGCAAGTATAAAAAAGGACTGCTCTGGTGTTAGGCACTGCGACGGTCATTTTTTGTACGAACCGTTCGTCGTAAGTGCTGTGCAACCTAACGATTGGGAAAACCAAAAAACAAAAAATGTCCCCATGCACAGAGTTAGGAAAAGTCTGCTTTATCTAAGGAAATAGGATACCAACTCACGATGAATAACGATTTCACATTTGCTATCAAAAGCATTCGCTTTGATGAGAATTACCAACCATCAGACAACACGCGAATCACTACCAACTTTGCTAATCTGGCTCGCGGAAACTACCGCCGAGAGAATCTGCGCAATGCGCTCCGAATGATCGACAATCGTTTTAATGCGTTGGCATATTGGGATAACGCGCAAGGTGACCGCTACTCCGTTGAACTTGAAATCATCTCCGTTGATATGGATATCCAAGGTAGTGGAGAAGCCTTCCCATCGATTGAAGTGCTCAAAACCAACATTGTTGACCACAACACTAACGAGCGCATTGAAGGCATTGTGGGCAACAACTTCTCTTCATACGTGCGTGATTACGACTTTAGCGTTTTGCTGTTGGACCACAACAAAAACCAGCCACAGTTCAGCATCCCAGCGAACTTCGGTGATTTGCATGGCAAACTGTTCAAAGCTTTCGTTAATTCTGAGTCTTACAAACAGCATTTCAAAAAGCTGCCGGTGATTTGTCTGAGTGTATCGGACAACAAGGTATACCGACGCACCGAAAACCAACATCCTGTTTTGGGCTTTGAATATCAGCCGAACGAATCTTCGTTGACGGAGCAGTACTTCAAGAAGATGGGCTTACAGGTGCGCTACTTTATGCCGCCAAACAGCGTTGCACCGTTGGCATTTTACTTCTTCGGTGACTTGTTGAACGATTATTCAAACCTAGAGCTTATCAGCACGATTAGCACGATGGAGACATTCCAGAAGATTTACCGACCTGAGATTTACAATGCCAACGCGGTTGCCGGTAATTGCTACCAGCCAAACCTAAAAAACCTAGACCACTCGCTAACTCAAATCGTTTACGACCGAGAAGAGCGCAGCCAACTGGCGATTGAACAAGGAAAATTTGCCGAGGAGCATTTCATCAAACCTTATCAATCTGTGCTTGAACAATGGTCTGCAAACTACGCGTAATCGACAACGAGAATCTAGAAAGGAATGACGATGAAAACACTATTACCGACTTCAACGGCTGGCAGTTTACCGAAACCTTCTTGGCTGGCCGAACCAGAAAAACTTTGGTCACCGTGGAAACTGCAAGGTGAAGAACTGATTGATGGCAAACGTGATGCACTACGCGTCGCTTTGCAAGAGCAAGAATTGGCAGGCGTTGATATCGTCAGTGATGGAGAGCAAACTCGGCAACATTTTGTGACGACCTTTATTGAGCATTTAAGCGGCGTAGATTTTGAAAACCGTAAAACGGTGACCATTCGCAACCGTTATGAAGCAAGTGTTCCGACGGTGGTTGGCCCAGTAAGCCGCACAAAGCCCGTGTTTGTTGAAGATGCCAAGTTCTTGCGTCAGCAAACTAAGCAACCTATCAAGTGGGCGCTGCCAGGCCCTATGACGATGATCGACACACTTTATGATGATCATTACGGTAGCCGTGAAAAGCTGGCTTGGGAATTTGCAAAGATCCTCAACCAAGAAGCGAAAGAGCTTGAAGCGGCGGGTGTCGACATTATTCAATTCGATGAACCTGCGTTCAATGTGTTTTTCGATGATGTGAACGAATGGGGCATTGCGTGTTTAGAGCGTGCGATTGAAGGGCTGAAATGTGAAACTGCAGTGCACATCTGCTATGGCTACGGCATCAAAGCGAACACGGATTGGAAGCAAACGCTAGGCACTGAATGGCGACAATACGAAGAAGTATTCCCTAAATTGCAGCAGTCAAATATCGATATTATCTCGCTTGAGTGTCATAACTCACGAGTGCCTATTGAGTTACTTGAGTTGATTCGCGGTAAGAAAGTGATGGTTGGTGCGATTGACGTTGCAACCAACGAAATTGAAACGCCAGAAGAAGTGGCGAATACACTGCGAGAGGCATTGAAATACGTTGATGCCGACAAGCTTTACCCATGTACCAACTGTGGTATGGCGCCTTTGTCTCTTGAAGTATCGACCGCTAAGCTCAATGCGTTAAGTGCGGGTGCGGAGATCATTCGTAAAGAGTTGGTGGGTTGATGTTAATACTTAGGCTCCGCACCATGAACTAAAATTAGGGTCATTCTAGCGAGTTTAAATGAGACTAGGAGTCGGTTTACTGCTCGCTAGGAAATAGCGATAACTTCCGCACTTCAAAGCACTCGGTGGGTAGATCCTGAATCACGCTCGTCCCTCGCTGTTCAGGATGACGGATGTTGGAAGATACATTGCTCGCCACAACCCTAGGTATTGGATCTGCTCCAAGAGAGGGTCATTCTAGCGAGTTTAAATGAGACTAGGAATCGGTTTACTGCTCGCTAGGAAATAGCGATAACTTCCGCACTTCAAAGCACTCGGTGGGTAGATCCTGAATCACGCTCGTCCCTCGCTGTTCAGGATGACGGATGTTGGAAGATACATTGCTCGCCACAACCCTAGGTATTGGATCTGCTCCAAGATAGGGTCATTCCAGCGAGTCTAGACGAGACTAGGAATCTGATTACAGCTCGCTAGGAAATGACGATAACTTTCGCACTTCAAAGCACTCGGTGGGTAGCTCCTGAATCACCTCGTCCCTCGTTGTTCAGGATGACGGATATTGGAAGATATATTGCTCGCCACAACCCTAGTTATTAGAGCAGTTTCAAGATAGCGTCATTCCAGCGAGTTTAAACGAGACTAGGAATCTGATAACAGCTCGCTGGTAAATGACGAGAACTTTCGCACTTCAAAGCACGTGATTAGTAGATTCTGAATCACTTCGTCCCTCGCTGTTCAGGATGACGGATGTTGGAAGATACGTTACTCACATACCCAACTATTTGGCTTGTATTCAAATTTTGGTCATTCCAGCGAGTCTAGACGAGACTAGGAATCTACTAACAACTCACTGGAAAATGGCGATAACCTTAGAACTTTACAGCACTCGGTGAGTAGATCCTGAACCACGCTCGTTCCTCAATGTTCAGGGTGACCGTTTTAAATAAAAATGCCGCTCACAGTAAAGTGAGCGACATACATTTCCCGTTTCCAGCCTCTGCCAAGGCTTAATTCAACTCCACGTTCTTCATCTCAGGATGCTTTAGCAATATCACACGAATCCAGTGATGCACCACCCACATCACCATCGCGGTGAGCAGAACAGCAACGAAAATCGAGCTGAAACGGTACAAGATCGAAAAGAACGCGTCTTTTTGTTCTGGCACCAATGAGGTCGTCAGCGGAACCGATAGGGCAGACATGGCAGAAAACGCGATAGCCGCTTTAATTTGCCCCTTGGTGAGCCACAAGCAGAATGGCCCCATCGCAATGGTAAAGGCGAGCCAAAAGAGTAGCCCATGCCCATACCAACTGCCCAATATGAGCTGAACAGCCATCCCTGCGATGCAGCCTAGTGCGGTGCCGATGATGCGAATTTTTGCCATGGCGAGCGAGCCCGCTAAAGTCATTGGGGTTAGGATGATCAAAATGGAAGCTTGTGCGGATAGCGAGTCATATAAGTCTGCTACTTGGAATACGATAAATGCCGCCATCGCCACTACCCAACCCATGGCAACTTGGCTGATGTAGTCAATATCGCTTTTCACGGGGGTCGATATCTCAATGTGTTCGGCGGAGGATTTTGGCTCCGGGAACAACCAATACGCGAATGCGCAAACAAAAATATTGCTGAACGCCATCACCCACATGTTGACGTTGAACTCTTCAATATCCATGAAGTTATAGCTGGCAAAATTCAACACAATTGAACCCACCAACAGCCCCATGTAACCAAACAAATAGGTTTTCTGGTTCATCATTGCAATGCACTTGAACAGCATCATGATTCCAACGGCTACGTTCATTAATGTTGGATGAAACTGCAAGTATTCCAGTAAAAATGTGGCTTGTATGGTTGTCCACACCGCAGAGAAAAACACGATCAATAAAGCCGCTAGGTTAAAGTGGTCCATTCTGCCCAATATAAACAGCGGCATCATGATGGCAAAAAATCCGTAAGACCAACCGAAGATCATGCTTAGCGCGAGCCCTAAAGAGCAGCCGAACCAAATTCGTAAGGTTTTCATTGTCGCCGCCTAGTAAATGAAGTGGAACCAGCTTGCGAGGTGAATCTGTGCTTGCGCCATCAACTGCCAGAAAATGCTGTTGTCTGGGTACAAAACAATGGTAGCGCGAGAGCCGACAAACAGTGCTGGTGGTAACTCTTCGCTGCTGGTTAGGTTCACTCGTGTACGCTGCGCATCACGTACCCAGCGGTTGTTCACTTCCACTTTGGTTAGTGCGCCATTAGGCGTTTGTTGTGCGGCTGCTACACCGTAATCGCGGCTAGCTAAATCAAAGTCGTACACCGAACCCGGGTTGGCATCAAATGTGACCAAGGCGTGGAAAGTCTTGTCTACGTTCGCGACGGATTTTTCACGAAAATCAGCGGCTACCCAGAGTGATCCTGTTGGTACAAATGTCAGCAATGGCATGTTGGTGTTTGCCATCGTGCCAACTTCTAGTTGCAGGTTGGTCACGACACCATCACTGGGAGCGAGTACCGCGGTATTTGCCAAATCAAGTTGCGCCTTTTCGATGCCGTTTTTGGCAATTCGAACGGCGGTGCTTTGACCTTTTTGATCGCCTAATTGCGCCTCAATGACTTTTAAGTTTTGTCGTTCCGCTTTAAGCGCTGCACGTGATACCTGATTTTGGGCAAAGGCATTATCGAGTGTCGATTGAGAGATGACTTTCTGCTTCGATAACGTCAGTAAGCGGTTGTATTCGCGGTGTGCATTATCAAATGTCGCTTGTGCGCGGGCAATATTGGCAAGAGCGGCTTCGCGTTGAGAATACAGTGTTGCTTCTTTTTCATAAGCGGATTGCAGAGACAGCTCCGCCTGTTCAAGTGCTATCTTGTATTTACGATCATCAATCGTAAACAACACATCGCCTTTTTGAACGGACTGGTTATTCTCGATGAGAACGTCGGTCACTTTACCAGATACCTCGGGTGCGACTTGGACAACGTATCCTTGCACTCGTCCTTCGGTCGTTAAGGGGGCGTGGCGGTCAGCAATGATAATGTACAAAAATAGTACGATGAACAGGACAATCAAAGTTCGCATCCAGTGTTTGAATTTTTGGTCAGCCGTCATTACAAGTTCCATTAAACATATTGGATAGCGGATTATAGAGAAGTCACTCACAATTCAGTAGAATGATAATACGAACATAAATGACCTAAAAATAGGACAATGAACGTTAATTTTGATGATATTTACCTATTCACTCAGACGGTGGTTCACGGCGGTATAAGTGCAGCGGCAGAGGCGAATCAACTACAACGCTCAAAAGTGAGTCGTCGTCTGCAAGAATTAGAGAAATCGCTCGGGGTACAGCTTTTGATCCGCACAACACGCAGCATTGAGTTGACGGAGCACGGGAAACGCTTGTTTGAGTTGGTGGGGCAGCCTATTGACCATATTCAGCAAGGTTTAAATGCCATGCACGAATATCAACAAGAGCTGACGGGCAAGGTGCGTTTAGCCATTCCTTCCGCATTGATGAGCTCTGCCGCGTTTAACGCGATCATCACCGAGTACACAACGCGGTATCCGGATATTTCGGTCGAGATTGAAAACCATCAAGAGAGTGTCGATCTCAAGCGTCAATCGTTTGATTTGCAGCTTCTTCCGAGCGTGGTCAAAGTCACCGATGACAGCTATGTGCAGTTCAGTCTTTTGCCTTATCGTAGTCACTTTGTTGCGTCAAAAGCCTATCTAGAATCGCATCCGCCAGTAAAAACGGTGGAAGATCTTAAGCAGCATCGCCTTTTAACTAATCGTTACAATGCTGATTTGCTCGATTCAGATCTGCATGTGGCGTTGCGCTCGGACGACCTCAACTTGCTGCGCTCGATGGCGATAGCAGGAAACGGCATCGCGTTTATTCCACAAATTCATTCCAAGCCTGCACTGAGAGACGGTTTGTTGGTCGAGGTGCTGCCTCAATTCGCGCATCCGAAGCAGCATCTTACTCTGATTTATCCCTCGGCCTTATTTCTGCCCAATAAAGTCAAAGCCTTGATTGAGCTAATTCGAGAGAAATTTAAATAGTCAGTTCAAACCACACTTACCTAAGGGCAAATGTGTGAGCGAAGGTCATCTTTCTAGGTTTTATTGCTCTAACATGAAAGGGTTCTGATACATTAACTGTTGCTCAACTTGTTGAGTATGGTTTGTGGTCGCACAAGATAGGAGATGGAAATGTTATCGAAAGGAAACACGGGCCTGATTGTGGTGGATGTTCAGGGCAAACTCGCTACATTAATGCATGAAAGCGACGCACTGATTGAAAATATCACGAAACTGGTAAAGGGTGCCAAAGCACTAGATTTGCCTATTCTGTGGCTAGAACAGAATCGAGAAAGGTTGGGCCCAACCGCGGAGCCGATTCGTGAAGTGCTTGAAAGCACGCATTTACCTATTACCAAGTACACGTTTGATGGTTGCAAAGAGGCGACGTTTAAGGTCGCGGTGGAGAACGCGAAAGTTGATACCTGGTTGGTTTGCGGTATTGAATCCCACATTTGCGTCTATCAAACCGCGGTTTCTCTGCGCCAGTCCGGTTATCGCGTTGAATTAGTCACGGATTGTGTATCTTCCCGAACCGCTGCCAATAAAGCGCTCGCTCTTGCGAAGTTAACCGCTAACGGTGTGGTGCTCACTGGGCTAGAAATGTGTTTGTATGAAATGGTCGAAGATTGCCGAGCACCTGAATTCAAAGAAATTCTGGCGCTCATCAAATAGAGTAATCACTGGAATCAACAACAACTTTATCTGAACACGCTATTCAAATTCTCGTTGATATCTTGGCAACATCGACTCGTTGCCAAGTAACCCGCCTTGGTGAATATAAATCACCATTTTATCTGTGTTCTCTTCCAACCAAGGGGTGAGGCATTGCCACATATACGGGTCGTATAACAGGTCAAATTCGAGGTCGGTTTGCTCAAAGAGTGCTTTCCATGTGATGTAATCTTCTTCGTACAAGCGACCAAAATGGTGTTTGTTGCGGATAGTTAAAATGGTTGGGTGGCTGTTTTCACCGAGCTGGTTGAACTGCTCAGTTAAGTAATCTGCATCGCCTACGCAAGGGCAAGTTAGCACTTCAATGCCGTGTGGACTTAAATGTTTATGAAGATATAAAGACGTCGTGCCAGTGCCTGATGGCAGGGCGACCGCAAACTGCTCTTTACCTCTCAATCGCGTCCAATCAAGAATTTCTCGTGCTAACTGTTTGATGCCAGCTTCAGCGAGGTGGGAACGTCCACCTTCTGGAATAAGCAATGTCGATTCATCTAATCTTCGTACCTGGTGGATGTACTCACTAGGGTGGAGTTCGCTACCGATGTCTTGCATGGCGGTGATTTTCATACCCAAATCGAGAGCGCCGCGATAGTTTCCGATGGGGGAGCTTTTTAGCCAAGATGGAATGTGATGAACATAAAACTCAAATGCCCAATCTTTAATCTGGGCGAGAGCCGCTAGCGAGTACATGGCATTAGATTGAGCGGAGCCAAAGCTTATTAACGTGGTGATGTCGGGATTGTGCTCTTCCATTAACGTCATAAACTTACGTGCTTTGTTCCCAGAAAAGTGGGAGTGGAGCATGTCGTCACGTTTAAGGAAAAATTTGTGCCCATTAAAGCTATGTTGGGTGATAGGACTTTCTGAGAGTTTCATGTCGATGCTGACGGAATAAACCGTGTCACCTTTGCCATTTAAAAAGGGCGCGTAGTGTAACGCCATTAAACCCAGATAAAAAGTCTGTGTTTCAGTACAACCATTTCGGTTATTCCTGATGTTTTGACGCGCTTTTACTGGGGCTGTAATGCAATGGCTCGCCTTTCTGCTTCAAGCCACGTAAACTACGCCGCTTATTTCAACTCAATCAGAAGGCTTGGTTTTGCAAACTCTAGAACAATTAAAAACAGGACAATTAGTAGGAACGAAACAACTGAAGTTGGCAGAAGGGCTAACTGAGTTTCCTATGGAAATTTTAGAGCTTGCAGAAACGCTTGAAGTGTTAGATTTGTCTGGTAACGCACTGTCAGATTTACCACCAGAGTTGGAACAGTTGACCAAGCTAAAAATCATCTTTGCTTCCAACAACCAGTTCACCCATCTGCCAGAGGTCTTGGGTAAATTGCCAAACCTTGAGATGGTTGGGTTTAAAACCAACAAGATTAAAGTGGTGAGTGAAGCCTCACTACCAACTCAGTTACGTTGGTTGATTCTGACCGACAACGAGATTGAAGTTCTGCCAAACAGTCTGGGTGAAAGACCACGCCTAAGAAAGCTTGCATTGGCGGGCAATCGCATCAAACAACTGCCAAACAGCATGGAAAACTTGGTCAATTTAGAATTGATTCGTTTATCTGCGAACCAGTTAGAGCACTTCCCGGATGTGTTGATGAAGCTGCCTAAATTGGCATGGTTTGCTTTCGCAGGTAACCCATTCTGCAAACACCCATCTTCGTTAGACAGTGTGCCGAAAGTGACGACAAACAGTTACTCGCTTAATCATGTTCTTGGCCAAGGTGCGAGTGGTGTGATTTCTCATGCTAACTGGACTGACGCTCAATACGACTTCCCGAATGAAGTGGCGGTGAAAGTGTTCAAGGGCGAAGTGACCAGCGACGGCTACCCACATGATGAACTTGAAGCATGTTTGCAAGCCGGGCATCACAACAACTTGGTGAAATCCATCGCGCAAGTGGATGACGGTAATGAGCTTGCTTTGGTGATGGAGCTGATCCCAAACTGTTACTACAACTTGGGTTTGCCACCAACGTTGGAAACTTGCACCCGAGATACATTCCCACAAGGTTTTACGTTGACGGTCGAGCAAGTCAATTCCATTGTTGAGCAGATGGTGGACGTGTTTAATCACCTGCACGACAACAAGGTGTGCCATGGCGATTTGTATGCGCACAATACTTTGGTTAATGAGCAAGGTGAGATGATCTTCGGCGATTTTGGTGCGGCGAGCATTTACGGTTACTTATCGGACGAACAGCAAGCGGCAATCCGAACCATTGAATCTAGAGCGTTGAAGTACTTTATCGAAGATATGTTTTCTGTGTGTGAGGCGTCGGAATCGGCATCGCAAGCATTCAATCGACTAGCAGCGCTTGCAGCATAAGATTTCATTCAATCGAAATTAAAAAGAGGTATCGAATTGCTCGTTTGATACTTAGCAAAGTAGATACCTCTCAATTGAATTAGGCGCTGAGGAAGTTACTCTGATCAAGCCTCTTGATGCTCTGACGCAAGATTAATCACCGCCTCACAACCACCTTCTGGATGTGTACCAATCTTAAATTGCCAGCCATAACGCTGGCATAAATCATCCACAATCATCAAACCCAATCCGTGCCCATCAGAATGTGGAATGGTCGAAAAGCCTTCGCCTTCATCACGTACCGAGATGGTGTTTTCCCCGATGCTGATATGAATTGATCCCGATGGTGTCGCGGCGATGCCGTTGCGAATCAGGTTGCCAAGAATAATGGTCAACACGGCATTGGTCGCGCGCGTTCTAGGGTTGCCGTCGATCTGTACATCAAAGCTGAGTGCTTTCTCATCCGCCTGAGCTTGGCTTTGGAAGATGATTTGGATGAGTTCTTCTTCGGTGATGCTGCGCACTGGTGAATCATCTGCATTACGCTCGTAACGCACTAAGCCGAGTAGGGCATCCACCATAGTCGACATCTGCTGCGTTGCATCTTGAATTCGGTTCACCTGGCGGGTCTGGAAATCCGTGTTCGCACTTCTTGCCAGTAAACTGCTTGAGCCTTTCATTACGGTTAACGGTGTACGCAGTTCATGGCTTGCGTATCGTGCAAAGGCTTGCTCACGCTTGATGACTTGGTTGATTTTGTGGCGATACTCATTCAACTCATCCGCGAGGGTTTGGAACTCTTTGGCCGAGCCCTCTGGCACGCTAAAAGTTTGCGTAGCATCGCCTTGATGATGGTCGAGTTGAGTTTTAAGCGCATTGACGGGTTCAATCAAGCGTTGTGATAAGCGCAGCAGGAGGCTACCAAACAGGAACACCAGCACGGCGACAATGGACAGCACCATAGCGACGACGAGAATGAATTCCTCTGAGGTGATCTCGATTTCATCAATCAAGGAAACCAGAATAACGGGATGTTCAACGCCTTTGTAGGTGTAAGTGCTCATGTAAACCATGCGCGAGTATTCACCGTCTTCTACTTCATCAAGAAAGTGCTTTTGACCAATCAGGTATTTTTGATAGCGCTCGGCAACCAATGAGATGTCGTTGTATGCAGTGGTGAGCAGGTCAAGTTGAATACTGCCTTGCTCTGGGTGGGACTGGAAATGTTCAATTGCTTCTTTTTTGTCGACCATAATACGACGCTCGCCCACGCGGTCTTCAGACCAAAGCAGGGAGCCGGTAATCAACAAAAAGCAGAAGATGCCAATCACGACCGACACAAAAGAGAAAAACAGAGCGAGTCGCCCTGTCATACTTTGTGTGCTTTGCGTGCTAGCAAGTAAGCGATTGATCATGCACCTGTCTCCAAGCGGAAGCCAACTTTCGGCACGGTGATAAGCACATGTTGTTCAAATGGCTTATCAAGTTGGTTGCGAAGTTGGTAAATGTGGCTGCGCAGAACGTCGTTGTTCGGCTCGTTCTCTTGCCAAAGTTGGAAGGCAATTTCTTCGCGTGTCACTACGTCTGGCGCGCTTTTCACAAGCATTTCCAGAATGGTGTAAGTGGTAGGGTTTAGCGCCAACAGTTTATCTTGGCGATAAGCTTTACGCGTTTTTTGGTCGATAGACACTTCACCGTATTCCAACTTGCTCGATGCGACAGTGCCACGGTAACGGCGGATCAGTGCCATCATGCGCGCTTCAAGAATATCCAGATCGAAAGGTTTGGTCAGATAGTCATCCGCACCGTGTTGGAAGCCTTTGAGCATATCGTCACGGCTATCGAGCGCCGTCAGCATAAGTACCGGTGTGTTGTTGCCCGCGTCGCGAAGTTTATTACACATGGTCAGGCCATCCATGCGTGGCAGCATGAGATCGAGCAAGATGATGTCGAAGGTGTTTTCCATCGCTAGTTTCAGGCCGAGTTCGCCGTTGTCTGCATAATCGAGTTCCATACCTGCACACTCAAAATAATCGAACAGCATGCCTGCAATTTCTCGATTATCTTCGACTAAAAGTACGCGTTTCATGTATTTCTCTCCAAGTGGGCAGGTGTTCGAAAATAAGACTTCGTCTTAACCGAACATTATTCACTAAGGACGTGAAAAAGATGTCAATAACATCTCTTTCACGTTGATGTTTGTAGACTGGATTCATTCATCGGATTTAGTGGAAGAGTAGCATGTCAACCTTCAACATTCACGCTGCAACCTTTTCAAAGGTGAGCCAACACACTGAGCCTAAAACAGTTTTGTCTGTTGTGGTGCCATTCTTTAACGAGCAAGAAGTCTTGACTGAATTTCATCGTCGTTTAGCCGCCGTTTTGGATGAAATGCCAGAACATTGCGAAATCGTCTATGTCGACGACGGCAGCAAAGATGACAGCCTAATGATCGCGCAAAACTTTTCTCAATCTTCTAGCGACGTTCGTTGTATTGCATTAAGCCGTAACTTTGGCAAAGAGTCCGCCATGAGTGCGGGTCTGGAACACTGCCAAGGTGAAGCGGTGATTGTGATTGATGCCGACTTGCAAGACCCACCGGAGTTGATCCCGCAAATGGTATCAAAATGGCGTGAAGGTTATGACGTGGTGAACATGCAGCGCAGTGAACGCCACGGTGAAACCTGGTTCAAACGCTTCTCGGCCGCTTGCTTTTACAAAGTGCTTAATAGCATGGCGAAATTGGATGTGCCGGAGAACGTGGGCGATTTCCGTCTACTGAGCGCAAAAGTGGTTAAACACATCAATGCGCTGCCAGAACGTAACCGATATATGAAAGGCATTTTTTCTTGGCCGGGTTTCAAGCAAGTGACGGTTCAGTTTGAGCGTGATGCTCGTTTTTGTGGTGAAACCAAATGGAACTACCTCAAGCTAATTGGCCTTGCAATGGACGGCATTACCTCGTTTTCCATTCGTCCTTTGCGCTTAGCGACACTTGCTGGTGCGTTAGTGGCGTTCAGTGCCTTTATCTATGGCGCATTCATAGTGATGAAAACCGTAGTGTTTGGTGAGCCTGTCACTGGCTACCCATCCATGATGGTCGTCCAACTTGCCTTGGGCGGTGTGCAACTGCTGTCGATTGGCCTTTTGGGTGAATACATTGGTCGCATTTTTGTCGAGACCAAGCAACGTCCTCTTTATCTTGTTCAGTCTGTTTACGAGCAGCCTGCAAAACATCAATCCATCCAAACCATGAAGTTTAAACTGGGAGAAACCGCGTAATCATGAGTATTAATAAAACCCATCTGTGGTTGTTGTTGGCGTTTGCTCTTTTACTTCGTCTTATTTCACTTGCTGCCTACCCTTTGATGGACACCACAGAAGCCCGCTACGGTGAAATGGCGCGTTTAATGGTGGAAACAGGCAATTGGCTTACCCCACAGTTTGATTACGGCGTGCCTTTTTGGGGGAAACCACCCCTGTTCACTTGGATGAGTGCTTACGGCATTGAGCTGTTTGGATTGAATGAATTTGCAGTGCGCGCGCCTCATTGGTTAGCGGGTGTTGCGACGATTGTTTTTGTTGCTTTCATGGCGCATCGCGCTGGCTTTAATGCAGTCATCGCAGCGTTGGTACTGGCGACGTGTGGCATCTTTTCAATTGCTGCGGGTGCGGTGATGACAGACATGGCGCTGACGTTGGCAATGACGATGGCGATGGTCGGCTTTTACTACTGCTGGCTTGGCAAAGACAAACACAGCCGATTGTGGGGTTACCTCGGTTTCTTTGGTTTGGCTTGTGGATTATTAGCAAAAGGTCCAGTGGCGATCGTGATCATGGGCATCGCAGTGTTTCCTTGGCTTGTGATTCAGCATGGTTTCTTCGGTGCCTTCAAAGCCTTGTGGCAGCGTTTTCCAATTGTATCGGGTTTGGCGCTTATGCTGGCGATTGCTCTGCCTTGGTACATCATGGCAGAAATGGCGACGCCTGGATTTATTGATTACTTCATTGTTGGCGAGCACTTCAAGCGTTTTGTTGTCAGCGGTTGGGAAGGGGACCTGTATGGCTCTGCTCATGATCAACCACGTGGGATGATCTGGGTATTCTGGCTGCAATCGGCTGCGCCTTGGTCAATTGTATTGCCTATCTTGGCTTGGAAACGTCGTAAGGTACTCAAAGCTATTGAAACCGATCATCAAGGTTTGTTTAGCTTCCTGATGTGTTGGCTGATTTCTCCAATGATCTTGTTCACCATGGCTGGGAATATTCTGCCTGCTTACGTATTACCGGGTGTGCCTGCGTTGGGTATTTTGATTGCAATGCTGGTGGATAAACACGATTTCAAATGGTTGACCGGAACGGCAGCGGTGTTGCCAGCCCTGCTTATGATTGCGATGTTGGTTTTGAATATGGGCAAAGCAGATAGCCGCAGCGACCGTATAATCTTCGCGCAAATTAATGACAACGCTCCGGTCTTTTACATTGGTAAGCGCCCGTTCTCAGGTCAGTTCTATAGTCATGGTCAGGCGAAAAAGCTTGAAGATAAGAATGACTTAAACAATCTGAAGAAATTCCACCTGATTGGTAAATCGCAGCAAGTGGATAGCATGATTCATGAAAATGCGTTGAGTTGTACCAACGAGTTCACAGCAAAATCGAAACGCTCACTCTACACCTGTGTGGTTGGATAGCGGAATGGGCAAATTACCAAAATTTGCTTCGCTGGAAAGGTTTGCTTCGTTAACAAGGTTTGCTCTAGTAGGTGGTGTCGGCTTTATGGTCGACACCCTTATCTTTTCTGTGTTGTTCCATTGGCTTGGTCTGGAGTTGATGCTGGCTCGTGGGATAGCATTTTTGTTTGCGGCAACCACGACTTGGCGTGGCAATCGCTGGCTGACTTTCTCTCAAGCAGAAAAAACCAACCCTTTCGCTCAATGGCAAAAATTTATGGCGAGTGCCTGTATCAGTGCTTTGCCGAACTTTATTGTGTTCAAAGGCGTAACGCTCTCGTTAGGGACGCAAGGAGTGATGGTCTATTTGGCTTTGATCTTAGGCATATTGGTAGGCATGGTGAGTAACTATTTACTCAGTGCAAAATGGGTGTTTAGTTGAGGATAGAAAGGTTCGGGCTTACTATCCTATCCTCGAGTTAAAAATTCGTTATTTGAACCAATTTTTCTTTTTGTACATCAGAGTAAATCTAAAGCTTTTCATGGGGGGATGTAAAAAGGTAAACAAGCCAAGGTTTATACCTTGGCTGCCGTTAGTTCAGATTTTGATTGTTCGATTTCAGATTCCGTTTGCCACTTGCCGTTGTAAAGGTATTCACGCTCAGGAAGTGGGGCATTTGACGCCCTTAAATCAAATACCTCTTCGGTTTGATATTCTCTACTACAAACTGGAATACTAAAGAGCCTTGATTCTGGCTTTGCTTCAAACAGCTTTTTATGATCATCGACCTCTTTACAATCCAGTTTGTAGACCTCTGACAGTTGTGTGACCATGGATTCTAAATCCGCTTCAGTTTTAAAGAAAACATAACAATCTGATCTATCTTGTGAGCGAAAGATAGTCTTATGAGCAGTATCTCGATATCTGCATATGTCATGCTTAAAATAGAACTGGATCACTTTCCTTTTTTTATTGTAGTCCGCAAACAGCCAATCCTCACGCTCTCCAATTCTCACTTCTGTTGGTTCATCTGGTTGGCGTTTAAGCATTTTAAAGGAGACTAATATAAAAGCACCTGCACCTGCTAACGCCATCGGGCCAACCATCGCTACCATCACCACACATACCACTGCACCTATCCAGCCAACGGCTTGCGTGGCGGTATTCACCCACTTAGGCATGTTGCGACGTTTCTTCATCACAAAGCCTTTGTCAGAAAAAATATAGTCATAGCGATAGTCGAGGCCAATCGTAAGGTAAAAGGCTCCAGACACCATCACCGATAAAATAAAAGAAAAAATAGTTACGTCAACCGTGTCACTCGTATGTATAAACAAAGTTAATAGGAATGGAGCGATCACAAATGGAAACGCAAAAAGTTTAAAGTAATAGCGAAATGGTTCCTCTACATCATACTTATGCCATGTTCTGACGTTATCGCCTGCGAGTATTTCTTGCTCTTGTGCCTCTTGATAAACTGCCAACTCTTCTGGAGTGATATAAAATGGTGAATATGCCAAGGGTTACTCCTTAAAACCTAATGTGCCAACAACGGTGGTGAGTGATTTTTTAATGATATTTTGTTTGGTATTGTCTGAAATCACGCGATAAGTTGCACTCTGTTTTACGCTATTTTGGAACCAATACTCACGCTTTGATGGAGCATCATCTTCCGTATCGTACACCACTTGCATTGCAAGGTAATGGTCTACTTCTGTGATTGGCAATGCTACCTTGTACACCACCAATTCGGCACTAGCTAGGTCTTGAGTTTTAAGAGTGACTAAATCTGCGTTTTGATGCCACGAGCCGGACGTCAAATCATCTTCTGTTGCCTTGCTGTTAGTACTCACCATAATACCATTCGTTGCAGCGCGCCGTGGCAGCTGAATATGCACTTCCAAGCCAACTAACTCACGATGTGTATAGCCTGGATAAGCCTGTATATTTTCAATAGGTTGATGGTATATCGTAGGCTGTTGAATAATAGATTGTAAGTCAAACAGCGCTTGCTGCACTAATGCTGAATTATGCTTCTCTCTTTCGGGCAAGCTCGAAGATTGGCTCCACTGAGTGCGAGCAGGGTGATAACCCCAAGGCAGTTTATCTAACCATTTTTGGAAATCATCTTGTTTCAGTTTATTCAACTTATAATTGATGGCTAAGTATGTAACTGTAAGAATAACTAAAGCTGCCGTTACCGGGCCACCAAAAAGCAAGTTAGTCGAAAAAGTACCAGTAGAGGCTCCTAAGAACTGAAACGCACCAATCGCACCAGTTAAACCAAGTGTTACGGTATTCGCTAAATATAATTTGCTTTCGAGGCCATAAACGTTATCGATACTCTGCCAAGAACGGTAAGCCTCAATACCTGAAGCCAGCGCTCCTAAAGCCCCTGTAATCGCAAGCCATTTATTAAATACTTTTAAGTCATCAAGAATCAGGTTTTCAAAGCCTTTTGTATTTCGATCTACTAACTTTTTTAGAGTTTTTAGCGAGTGCTCTCTGAGTTCGTCACTTCCCTTAACCTTATCCCAATACTTACCCGTACGAATACCCGTCCAAGCGTTTGCTGTATAAAAAAGCTTTTGCTGAATATCTAAAAATTCATCTGAGGATGTTAACCCTGTGTCTTGGATACTGCTCATGGCATCACCAAGCGCGATGCAGTTAAATACTAATGCCAGAAAGCCTAGACCACCGGCATTCTCGAACAGTTTATTCAAGTCATTGAGCTTATTCATCACGATCCGCGTTCTAAGCTCGATGGTTCTTTGAGGTAGATCATCAGGTAACTCAATGTACTGCGGGTACTCCAATGTAGCTACAGCGAGAGCCTTCTTAATAGTCTTTCTATTTTCTAAAGCTGTTGTGTATTTAGAGTCAGCTTTGCGGTTATTTTTCTGGAAGTCAGCAATGATTGCATCGTTTTTTTCGAGCTTAATCAGATAATCATTTACGCGTGTTTTCCATTTTTTAAAATCGTGAGCGTAACCTTCTTTTATTGTTACGGGCATATTGTGTGCCATATGTTCTGCAATAACGGCAAATAAATAATAGCTATGACGGTTCAGAGGTTTAGCGAAAACAGGCATCAGCGAAATTGATACTTGTGAGGTCATGCTAACACCAAACTCTACAACGCCTTTTGCAAGCGCACCTATTGCAGATTTAAAAATAATATCCAGCTCTTGGAAACCTTTGGCGATATCTTTGAGAAAGGCTGTTTCCGCAGTGTTTGGGTTGGAAACAAAGTCCATGATCTTAGAGTATATATTCACGCGGTTGCTGGTATCAGATATCTGGTCCATCAACTGATTATCAGGATCAGGATTTTCTGAGACGATCGACTGTTCATCAAGCGCCTCTGTAATATTCTTCTCCATCACTTTAAATAAACTACGACTAAACCCAGAGGCATAGAGAGCAAGTAAACTGGTTGGTCTTTCCCATTGGCTTTCAGCCCATTGGCGGTCTTCTTCTTGCATCACCAGAGTAAATGACTCAACGGCTTGCTTGTGCAGTTGATACAAGCTGTACTGCGTGTCTTCGCTGTATAGGTCGAAGGTTCTCTCAAGATGATGAGGTGTTAAGGACTCCATTACTGCGATAAAGTCGCGTTTGACCGAAACCACTTGGGCTAGCATGGTTTCTTTTTGCTCTGACAGCTCTTGCATCTCGCTCAGCATTTGCTTCCAGTTGAGCTGCTGACGCCAGCGTTCAGTCGCTATCCATTGTTCGTATTTACCAAAACGGCTCGCAGAAATTCGATATTTGTCCTGTATCGCTTTAGCAATGTCACTTTGGGTATGTTGGTGTGATTCAATCGCTCCAGCGGAAAATTTAGCAGGATAGCCGGACTGAACTGAGCTTTTGTTCTGCTCTGCCAAATCAAGTTGGTGAGAAGAGTCATAATAGTCAGCCATGTCGGTATAAAACGACAGCTCTTCGCCGTTACGCTTAACGCTAGCTGGCATGTCTATCTCGTCACTTGCACCAAACATACACAGTTGCATGGCGGTCTGCATCAAGTTCCACTGGTTTGAAAACTGGTCAGTGAAAAGGCGGTAAGGGCTTGCGGCACCAACAAAATGCAGTGACATATCTTGAATGTCTGCGGCGTAATCTTTTATCGCGACGAAGTTGCCTGATTCTTCTTCTGGAATCGCAGAGGTTAAATCGCTTTCGACTGCGACAGGTTTAAAAACAGAACCATCTTCATCTGCTTTGGTGGCGATGCCAGAATCCGCAAAGCGACCATCATCGACGGCAGAAGATTCAATATCAGCGACTTGGGTTAACTTATCAATTGGTGCAATGTTGTGCTGATTCTCGTTTGAGGATAGAACAATGGTTTGCATGCGATCGATATGATTACTCGGATTGTTAAGTACGCGCATGAACGTGTGCCATGTCCAGCGGTGCTCAGAGAAGCAAATCGATAGTACGCTTCCGTTGACGTAAGTAAGAAAGGGCTTTGCATCTTGTGGTGTCCCACGCTGCTCTGATTTTGGGCTTTCTGATTCTCCCAACTTATAGAGCGTGAATTGCGTTCCTTTGATTTCGTATTCGTCTAAGCTTTTGTTGATTGCATCATAGACATACAGCCAACCGTCGCGCAGTTGACGCAGGGTGTAACCAACGGTATTGAGTTTGGCTGGGCCTTGCCCTTTCCATTCTTCAGGCAAACCAAAAGGTTGTGTCTCTTCTGTTTCTAGCTGATCGATGGCATAGCGGACTGGGATAAAGTGCGCAGGTGATGCTTCCGTTGCTTCTTTCTCAGTTTTTAAATTGAGAGGCTCTGGTTCAGACGGCGGTGGCGGATCGATTTTTTTTGTTTCTCCCTCCCAAAACATACTGCGCTCTGGGGGTGAGCCAGCAAGATCATCGGATTCCGTGGTTGGAACGATATTCAGCGATTTCAGTGTACCATCGCTTTCAAATGCCTGAACGGCCTCCTCATAGGTATAGCTGTTGTCATACCAGAACATAGAAGTTTTTGGGGGAAGTGGATTATTCATCGTTAGCCCATGTTTAAGAGTTTTATTCTATTACGCAAATATCGCACCAAAATAAAGCAATTAAAAATCAATGAGTTAGATTTTTATGGTTTTGCGTCAATCAAATAATTGTTTGTTTTTCCAATAAGTTGGTTGGTGTTTACCATTTTTTGTATTGATTGAATCAAAGTTTTAGTTGTGAGTGATGCCTCAATGAGCCGACAAAACAAAAGGGCTCCAGAGTTACCTCTGGAGCCCTTTCTAGTATTTAAGTGCTAAAGAGTTAGCGACGCTTTGGTTTACGTTGACCAGCTGGTTTGCTTTGTCCTTGTGGGCGACCTTGGCCTTGCGGCTTGCTACCTGCCGGGCGGTTTGCACCGTTGCCGCTAGGACGTTGGCCGTTGCTTGCAGGGCGTTGACCACCTGTAGCTTTACCCGAACCGTTACGGTTGCCAGATGGTTTACCATCTTTTGAACCGCCTTCAGAACGTTTGTTCAAATGACCACCGAAGCCTGGTTGGTTTTTGGTATGTTTGGTTGCAAAGCGGTTTGCCCCGTGACGACCAGATTTACGACGTTGCGCAGGTGTTTGTGCTTCAATGTCTTCCGCAGGAACGAGACAGCCTTGTTTGTCACCGATCAAATGTTTTTTACCCATACTGACTAGGGCTTCACGGATCATTGGCCAGTTTGCTGGATCGTGATAACGCAACAGCGCTTTATGCAGGCGACGTTGACGTTCACCTTTTGCTACAGGTACATCTTCACGTTTTTTGTACTTCACGCGTTTCAGAGGGTTTGTCTCTGAGTAGTACATCGACGTTGCGTTACACATTGGCGAAGGGTAGAAGTTTTGTACTTGGTCACATTCGAAGTTGTTCTTTTTCAGCCACAGAGCAAGGTTCAGCATGTCTTCGTCTTCTGTGCCTGGGTGCGCAGAGATAAAATAAGGGATTAAGTACTGCTTCTTGCCTGCTTCTGCACTGTATTTCTCGAACATCTCTTTAAAGCGATCGTACGTACCCATGCCTGGCTTCATCATCAGATCAAGAGGACCTTTCTCTGTATGTTCCGGTGCAATCTTCAAGTAACCGCCTACGTGGTGAGTCACGAGCTCTTTCACGTATTCTGGTGATTCAATCGCAAGGTCGTAACGTACGCCAGATGCAACCATCACTTTCTTCACGCCTTCAACTTTACGCGCTTCGCGGTATAAATCGATCGTGTGTTTGTGGTCTGTGTTTAGCTTGTTACAGATGCCCGGGAATACACAAGAAGGACGACGACAGTTCGCTTCCGCTTTTGGATCTTTACAGCCCAGGCGGTACATGTTTGCAGTCGGGCCACCAAGATCGGAAATTGTGCCGGTAAAGCCTGGAACTTTGTCGCGAATTTCTTCAATCTCGTTGATGATAGACTCTTTCGAACGGTTTTGAATGATTCGACCTTCATGCTCGGTAATCGAACAGAAAGAACAGCCACCAAAGCAACCACGCATGATGTTCACAGACGTCTTGATCATGTCGTACGCAGGAATTTTTGCTTTGCCGTACATAGGATGAGGAACACGCGCGTAAGGCAGGCCAAACACAAAGTCCATCTCTTCGGTCGTCAATGGAATTGGAGCTTGGTTTACCCAAAGTTCACGATCACCATGGCTTTGAAGTAACGCTCGACCAGAGTACGGGTTCGTTTCTAAATGCAGTACACGGCTTGCATGCGCATAAAGAATGCGATCGTTTCTTAGCTTTTCAAACGAAGGTAAACGGACCGCAGTCGTCGCAGCATCGTGGCGTGATGGGCGAATTGTGATTGGTTGTGCAACTGGCTCGTCTTTTTTAGTTTCACACTGAGTTTCTACTTCGTACGGGTTCTTTGGTACGAACGCTTCTTTACGAGGTTTTTCAATGCGAGAAGAATCAATAACCGTGTAGCCTTCTGGTGCAGCTGGCAAGTTCACGGCAGTACCACGAATATTGGTCATGGTGCTGATGTCTTCGCCGTTTGCGATGCGATGTGCTACTTCGACAAGTGCGCGCTCTGCGTTACCAAAAAGTAGGATGTCTGCTTTTGCATCAAACAGTACAGAACGGCGAACTTTATCTGACCAGTAATCGTAGTGTGCAACACGGCGTAGGCTAGCTTCGATACCACCTAAAACAATAGGTACTTCTTTGTATGCCTCACGACAACGTTGAGAGTAAACCAACGTTGCTCGGTCTGGGCGTTTACCACCTTCGTTATTCGGTGTGTACGCGTCATCGTGACGAAGCTTTTTATCCGCGGTGTAACGGTTGATCATGGAGTCCATGTTACCCGCAGTGATCCCGAAGAACAGATTTGGCTTACCAAGTTGCATGAACGCATCTTTATTTTGCCATTCTGGTTGAGCAATGATACCGACACGGAAACCTTGTGCTTCTAGCAGGCGGCCAATGATAGCCATACCAAAGCTTGGGTGATCCACATAAGCGTCACCGGTTACAATGATAATGTCACAGCTATCCCATCCTAGGGCATCCATTTCTTTGCGACTGGTCGGCAAGAAAGGTGCCGTACCAAAACACTCTGCCCAGTATTTTTTGTACTCATGAATAGGAGTGATGTTATTGGTCATATTTTGCTCTCTGTTCCAGGGAGCGCGAATTATAGCGATTTGATTATCAGGTATCTATAACAAACTCATCTATTCAAGCTTAGTTCATCGAGTTTTATTTGGTTTGTAAAAATATCAATGCTCTATCGGCGATTTTCTGTCTAATTTCACCTTGAAAGCCTCATGGTTATAGATCGGTTCATGAAAAATGTCGCAATCTTAATACAAAGCATAAGCAATGGTGTGCTTATATGGGGTAAAGCCTATAATCAAATTGGTGCATATTAAATACAAAAGGCTGAGCTGCTCTGGAAATAGTTCTAAGTCGATAGGCTTATCGTTGACACAATCCATCTATAAAGAGGATCGGCAGGTCCCAACTGGAATGTCGCGAATTGACTGTGAATTTTGAGCCTTGGGCTAATTACAAAAAAAGGGGCTAGGGTATGAGTGAATCTACGACAACAGTGCATCCAAAAATGCAAACGACTTCCAGTCTAACTCCTGTTATAGAGTGGTCTTACGATATTGATACTCGCGAGTTCGAATGTGATCAGCAAGGAATGGCAAAGGCATTTGGGATAAGTACGCCAGTAACCAGCCTAAATAACTTGTTTGATCATATGCTGATGGGGCAACAAGAAACGCTAAAACAACGAATTCTAGAAGTGGAACTCTTTGGCGGACGGGGGCGGTTTTCTTGTTGCATGATGCTAAAAAACGTTAACTTAGTGCACGTTACTATTAGTTTTGAAAGGCTCAATAAGCGCATTATCCAAGGCACTATCATTCCACAATTAACAATCACTGGTTGCGAGGAGTTAGCGAAAATTCTCGAAACGATTTTTGATTTGCCAAATGTAGGCGTTTTAGTTGCCGATGAAGATACGCGCATTTTAGGTTGTAACCGTGCCTTTGAGTTACAAATGGGCTATCAAAACCGAGATCTGGTTGGGCTTAAAACTCATATATTCAGTACCTCTCACCATAGCCAAGCGTTTTATGATCAGCTGTGGCAGCAAATTAATGATGAAGGATGTTGGTGTGGTAACTTGCTGAGCAAAACAGCAAACGGTAGCAACCAAGCTCATCATCTTTGTATTTACCGACTTACGTTTCACTCTGGACGAATTCTTTATCTCGGATTTTCTACGGATATTTCTGCTTCGTTGTTGTGGATGAAAAATCGTTGTGAACAACAGCATGATTGGGCTGCCTTTTTACCGACGAGGAAAGAATTTGAACTCCAATTAGCTACCTTAGCGAATGAAAGCAGAAATAAAGAACTCAACATTGTTATGACACTAAGACCCAAGTTTTCGGAGAGATACTTGCTTGAACAGCAATTAGGTTTTGCAGATTTTATTATGCGAAGTCGCTACACCAGTATTGCGGGGCAGTTATCTCGGGATGTGTTTGTCGTATGCTTGCAGACCCCTCATTGTCAATGGTTGAGCCCGGTTCGTTTGATCCAAATTGCCATGAAAGGGTTCTTTAATGAGCTTAGAAATGAAATGGGCACAAAAATGCATGCCACTATCGTTAAAGGCCAAACTGGTGTGTCAATCCTTGGCTATGATACGAACCGACCAAGACAAGCGCTAGCACATGCAGCGCAAGCAATGTTGTCCTCTATTTCCGGTGAAGGCAGCTATTTCAACTTTTACGACAGTGAACTTCACTCTGAATTAGTGAAGCGCCAACATCTCGAGGCGTTTTTGGAGGCGCAAATAGAGAGTGGGCTAGTGGACGTTTACTTTCAACCGATTATCGACGTTCAAACCGGAAGCGTGGTTAAGTTCGAGGCTCTCGCACGCTTCTATGATGAAAATGATGCGTATTGTACGCAAAAGATGATCGCTATTATTGAAGATCTAGAACTCATAGCGGCACTTGATGATGTGGTCTGCCAAGCTGCGTTGAAGCACTTTCCGCGCTTACAAGAAATTTATGGCGAGGAAGTGGGCGTGACCATCAATCGCTCCCTCAATACGAAATTGGATTCTCTTCAGATCCTTCAGCGGTCGCATGATTTGATTAAAGCCAGTGGTGTAGACCCTAAGCGAGTAACTATCGAGCTAACAGAAACCGCGTATTTTGAACAAGATGAGGAGCATACTCGAGCTCTAGAGGAAGTGCGGAAAGAGGGCATTGAGATCGCGATTGATGACTTCGGTACTGGGTATTCTTCTTTTTCTTATCTAGAAAAAGGGCAGTTTGATTTACTGAAAATAGACCGAAAATTCGTTAAGAACATTCATAAAGGGAGCACCAGCTATAACATTGTGAAAATGGTCACCGAGCTTGCACAGCAAATGAATGTAAAAGTGGTTGCTGAAGGCGTGGAATCTAAGCAAGAACTTCAAGTATTGGCAGAAATCGGTGTCGATTACATGCAGGGCTTTCTATTTTCTGCTGCCGTGCCTGTCGATTTGATGGATAAAGCGGACAGTTATGAGCATCTGTTCTCTGACATCGCGATTGAGTCTAAGCAAAGTGATGTGTTGCAATCTGTGAGCCATGAACAAGTCAGGTCTATGGACCCTGGAGAACCGCTCTCCTTGGCAGTGGAGTACATGAATTTGAATCCAAGCTTGCCTTTAGTTGTTCTCAATGAAAATCGTTGTGTTGGGTTAATTACGAAAGAGACAGTGAATTTACACCTAACGCCTTCGATGGGAACAGAGCGAGAAACTGAACGAGAAAGCCGAATTTGGAAACGTCCTGTTAATCAGATAATGAGCACCGAATTTGTGTTGGTTGATGAGGATTTACCTGTCTCTGTTATTCGAGAGTTGGTTAAAATCGGGATTCGTTTCCCTTGGGTACTGTGTAATACCAAAGAAGAGTACCGTGGAGTTTTAACGCAGGAAGACGCGTTGAAGTATCTTGCTTCTCTGTGAATAAAATTGTCTTACCGTTTTAGCTCATTTGGGGGCCGACTTTCGGTGGTTTGGCGATAGTTGATTTGATATTATCGCCCCCCAAAATGACTTTTGAGCGTGCATTCAACATGATTCAACAATTGCTGGTTACTTTCCCTCCGATGCTATTTGGCGCACAAGCGCTACTGACTTTGCTTCTAATCAAGGGCGATATTTGTCCTGGTCAGCGAGGACGTCTTCATAAAATGTTGCCAGCAGTAGCTGTATTGTGGCTCGCTGTTGCGTCACTTCGCATTGAAGCATTTATGATCGTGTTTGCTATTTTCTACTTCTATTCTCAGGTTCAAACCAAGAAAACGCGTGAAAAAGGGCCACTATGGGCGATGCATTTAGCGAATGGTTTGGCCTTTGCGTATGTAAGTATTCAGGTATTTGAGCAATCAAGCTGGCCAGCATCGATAGCGATGGCGCTAATGATATTTTTCCTTGGGGCGTCATTTTCTCAATTGCTGCTTACGATAGCTCGCAGCAGATTACAGGCATTTCACCGCATTTTACCAGTTACTGGCATTGTGTCTGGAATGCTATTAGTCATCGCAACGTTGTTTGCTTCTTACCAGTTAAATGAAGCTGCACTGAACGCTGCAACACAGCCAATCTTGCTGTCTTTAGCTATGCTAATTTCTTCAATTATCGTGTGGTGTTGGCATATTTTTACGCATAAGAAACCAGAAAAGGTGCAACTGAGCGTAGCTTTGTTGCTAGCACTCGCGTCGATGACGAGCCTGCAAGGTTTATTCTCTCTCGCGGCTTGACCTCTAATCTAAAGACAAAGTTAGACGGCTTATATCCAAGTGCTTTCTTGGTGCTTGGGTATAAGGTGATCACGTTTTAGATCTCACTCACTTTAAATTCGCGTGATTACTACTACGCTTGTTTATATACCTTGTCGAAGAGGAGAGTCGCGATGGATTTAAGCAATGTAGGTAATCTGGACAGCACTATTTTGCTAGGTATCGTCAACGAAAAGCTACGTTTAGAGTGCGACAGTTTTGACGAGTTAGTATCAGTGTATGAGATGGATGTAGAGTCTGTAGTCGGCAAGCTTGATATGCTCGGTTATCAGTACGATCCATTGACTAACCAATTTAAAGCATATCAACGCTAAGCCTTTCATAACCCAAATATTTTAAGCCACCTTGATTCCGTCAAGGTGGCTTTTACATTGTAGCCTCGCGGTTGCGAAAAAAGCTTGCAAGTAACGCTTCTCTCTCTCTGAGTGACGCGTTGCTGCAAACAAGCGACGCCATAAGCCTTGGCCGAAAGGTTTACTGGTAATAAGACCTTGGCGAGAAAATTCAGAAATCGCCCAATTGGGTAGTGCCGCCACCCCTAATCCAGCAGAGACCATCTGAACTAACATGAGAGTATTGTCGGCTTGCTTCCATTTCGCAGGTTCTATTCCTGCTGGCTGAAGAAAGTGTTTTACGACGTCTAGCCTCTGTTTTTGAACAGGATAAGAGAGCATGGTTTGATCTGCGAGATCTTGCGGATCAATAATTTCTTTTTCCGCCAATGGGTGGTTGGTTGCGGTAATTAAACGCATTTCAAAGTCGAATAGAGGCTCGTAGTGGACTTCAGATCGAGGTTGGATATCGGAAGTAATAACAAGATCGAGTTCGCCTGCCAATAAAGCTGGGAGTGGTTCAAAGCCAAAACCAGAGGAAAAGTCCAATGTTACGCTAGGCCAAGCAAGTTGGTACTCCCTAAGTGCAGGCATTAGCCATTGGAAGCAAGAGTGACATTCAATGGCCATATGTAATCGGCCATTGACGTCTTCTTTCAAGCTCGCTAAATCATTTTCTGCTCTTGCGAGTTTCGGAAGGATATCTTCTGCAAGACGCAATAGGATTTCTCCCTCTGAAGTGAACTTCACCGGACGAGTCTTTCTCAGGAACAGTTGCCCTCCAATTCGCGCCTCCAAATCTTTGATCTGATGAGACAGTGCCGACTGAGTGAGATGCAAAGCGGTCGCTGTCGCCGTTAGAGAGCCAGTGTCTCGAAGCGAAGTGAGTGTCCGCAAATGTTTTAGCTCTATCATGAATTCCTTTCATCCTTTGTTGCTCGCTATGAACAGAATAGCAATCGTGTAAATAACTTAACGACAAAAAATGGATATGTAAACGTCTAGACGTCTATTTGTTGTTTTTATCTGCGAATCATGTCGCTTCATGATGAATTTTTTTAATAAACAAGTTGAATAAATGGACGTTGTTCTAATATCAGATGAGAGCGATAGTTTAGCCATCCAGACATCTCATTCTTTACCGAAAGATGCTCTGATCCAAACAAATTGAACAAAATTGAGAAAGGAATAGGGACATGGCGACAACGACTCACATACTAGGTTATCCACGCATTGGTGAAAAAAGAGAATTAAAATTCGCTCAGGAGAAATACTGGCGAGGAGAAATTGATCAAGCTGAGCTTAAAAAGGTTGGGGCAGATCTACGCGCCAAAAACTGGCAAACACAAACGGATGCTGGTCTGAGTTTTGCCACAGCTGGCGATTTCGCTTGGTACGATCATGTACTGACGACCACGTTGCTATTGGGTCATGTGCCAAAGCGTCACGCTGGTGGTTTCCCTAACCTGGATACGTTGTTTAAAGTGGGTCGCGGTCAATCTCAGGCGGGTTGCAGCTGTGCGGGCGCTGCGGCATCGGATATGACCAAATGGTTCAACACAAACTACCATTACATCGTCCCTGAATTCAGTAAGGACGATACATTTGAAGTGAGCTGGCCCCAACTGTTTGAAGAAGTCAATGAAGCGCTTCAAGCTGGCCACCAAGTGAAGCCTGTTTTGCTTGGCCCAGTCAGTTACCTTTACTTGGGCAAAGAGGTCGAAGAAGGGTTTGACCGCTTAACCCTGCTACCACGCTTACTTACTGCTTACCAAGCTATTTTGGCAAAGCTAGCAAGTCAAGGTGTTGAGTGGGTTCAGATTGATGAGCCAATTTTGTCACTGGAGCTAGAAAGCAAATGGGCTGATTCGTTTAAGCTGGCCTACCAAGTGATTCGAAGCGATGTAAAAGTGCTGCTAACGACGTACTTTGACTCCGTAAGCGATACGCTAGACAAAATTGTAGAGTTACCGGTGGATGGTTTGCATATCGATTTATCTACCGTCCCTAAGCAGCTTGACGATGTAGTTACCAAGTTACCGGAAGATTGGGTGCTTTCTGCTGGTGTTGTGAATGGTCGTAATGTGTGGCGTTCAGATTTAAGTACCCAACTCGAGCGTCTACAGCCAGTCAAAGAGAAACTGGGCGACAAACTTTGGGTTGCCAGTTCATGTTCTCTGCTACATAGCCCTGTTGATTTAGCACTGGAAACAGAACTGAGCGAAGAAGTAAAAAGTTGGTTTGCCTTTGCAAAACAAAAAGTGGCAGAAGTCGCCTTGCTTGGCCGAGCGCTCGATGGTGATCAAAATGCGATTCGCGCTTGTGATACCTATAGCCAGCCAATCAAAGCGCGCAAGACAGCAACACATGTGAATAAACCTCAAGTACAAGCGCGTTTAAACAACATTACCGCGTCACTTGCCGAGCGCAGCGCACCTTATGCAGAGCGTGCTGCGCATCAAGCTGAAGTATTGGGCTTGCCTTTGTTGCCAACAACGACAATCGGCTCTTTTCCTCAAACGGGTGAAATCCGGGTGCAGCGCAGCGCTTATCGTACAGGTCAATTATCTGAGTCTGAATATATCCAAGCACTTAAAGGACATATTGCTGACGCAGTGAAACGTCAAGAGGCGCTCGACCTAGATGTGCTTGTTCACGGTGAAGCAGAGCGTAACGACATGGTGGAATACTTCGCTGAGAACTTGGCGGGTTTTCAAACGACCAAATTTGGTTGGGTACAGAGTTATGGCTCTCGCTGTGTGAAACCTGCCATTGTAGTTGCTGACATTGAACGTGAAAAACCGATCACGGTTGAATGGTCGACGTACGCCCAGTCGCTAACCCGCAAACAGATGAAAGGCATGTTGACTGGACCAGTAACGATTTTATGTTGGACGTTCCCACGTGAAGACATCACACGTCAAGAAATTGCGCAGCAACTTGCTTTGGCACTGCGTGATGAGGTGTCTGACCTGCAAGATGCAGGCATCAATATCATTCAAATTGATGAGCCAGCCATTCGAGAAGGTTTACCACTAAAAAAACGCGATCACAAAGCGTACTTAGAATGGGCCGTAAATGCGTTTAAGGTCTCTGCGGCAAGTGCAAAACCAGAAACTCAGATTCACACTCATATGTGTTACAGCGAGTTCAATGAAATCATTGATTCGGTTGCGGCACTCGATGCGGACGTCATTACCATTGAAACATCTCGCTCGAATATGGAGTTGCTGAAAGCATTTGAAGAGTTCAATTACCCGAACGAAATTGGCCCTGGTGTTTATGACATTCACTCACCAAACATTCCTACGGAAGAATGGATTGAAGGTTTAATCAAGAAAGCGGCAGAAAAAATTCCGGCTCAACGTTTGTGGGTAAACCCAGATTGTGGTCTGAAAACACGAAACTGGAAGGAGACAGAAGCCGCATTGGCAAATCTGGTTTCAGCGGCGAAGAAGCTCCGTGCTGAGCTGGCGTAACACATCGTTGCAGCAAATAAAAACGGAGACTGTGGTCTCCGTTTTTCTATTCTTAATTGTTAACTTTCGTTTTCAGATTATCCAATAATAGCGAATCATCGTCTCATGCCGAAAGCAACAAAAATTACTGTAGCTACTTCACCTGAGTACAAGTCTGTGCGGAAACCAACTCATCTGCCATCAACTGACCGCGAGAATTACGTACCTTAATACGATACATCAAGCCCATATCAATTTGCTTGCGAACTTCTGGGTTGCTGCAGTAGGTATAGATACTGGTATTCAGTACTTGATTTAACGGCTTTGCACCGAGTGCGCCATCGTTATAAATCATCATCATCTCTACAACATTTTTGTTGGATGAGACACGCATTATTTGCAGTGGACCGTACTCTAAAGGGAGACCCGCTGACAAGACTCCTGCTCGGTTTGATGCCATAAGCTCAAGTTGGCGCTGCTTATCATCGGTTGATGAGCAGCCAGCCAGAGCACCAAATACCAAGAAAAGACACAGTAATTTTTTCATAAATTAAAACACTTTTTTGAACGGTTTCACGATTACATGATCGTAAACACCAGCCGCTACGTAAGGATCGGCTTCTGCCCACGCTTTAGCATCCTCTAGAGAGGCGAATTCAGCGATGACAGTTGAGCCCGTAAATCCAGCTTCACCAGGATTGTCAGAATCTATCGCAGGCATCGGACCAGCTGTAAGAAGGCGACCTTCGTCTTGTAGCTTTTGTAAGCGATCCAAGTGTTGTGGGCGAACGCTCATGCGTTTTTCCAACGAGTTCTCAACGTCCTGTGAAAAGATGACATACCACATAGCATAGTTCCTTAATTGGTAGGGTAAAGTGTTAATTTAACGCCTTTTTTGTGTCTCTCACAAGTGAACAACAGAAAATGTGAGATCCTTTCTAACTGTTAGCGTTGTAGGTTGACTAATTCTGAACCGGACGTGGTTTACCTTCACTGTCAATGGCTACGTAGTTGAAGGTCGCATCACAAACCATGAAGCGTTCGCCAACACCGTGAGCTTTGACGGGTTTGACCCATACTTCCAAATCGACACTCATGGATGTGCGGCCGATCTTAGTGCATTCGCCGTAGCAGCATACGACATCGCCCACACCAACAGGTTTTTTGAACGTAATGCTTGATACCGAAACGGTGACAACGCGACCACAAGAGATCTCTTTTGCCAGAATCGCGCCCGCTAAGTCGAGCTGAGACATTATCCAACCGCCAAAAATATCGCCATTGGCGTTTGTATCTGCAGGCATTGCAAGGGTACGAAGCAGCATTTGACCTTTCGGAGAGCTAATTTCTTGACTCATTGTGACATCCTAAATCTTAAAGGCGCTCAAACTAAGCGCCAACATAGTAAATACCTAGAACCAAAGGTCCTTAAAAAACCGCAGATACCGGACCAGAGAAAGTTGGTTTACAGCAGCAAGAATGGTCTGAAAACGGTACGTTGTTTGAGCGGTTTACTGATACATGGAGCAAAACAGCGACCCTAAGGTCGCTGTGAAGTCGCGGATTATAGCAAAACTGAGTTTTTAATCATCAGTGGACACATCGGATGAGTTATTTTTTTGTTCTTTTGGCATGTGTTTATAAATGTAAAAGCCAGTCGCAATCATGTAGGCAAATGTCGCGATCAACATTCCAAATACTTTGAAGTTAACCCAAACATCCAACGGCAATTCGTAAGCAATATAAATGTTTAGGCCAGCGAAGAATGAGAAGAAGCCAACCCAAGCCCAGTTAATCTTTGCCCAAACAGCGTCAGGTAACGTAATTTCCTTGCCTAGCATACCCTTGATGGCTGATTTTCCCAATGCGTGGCTCACTGCTAAGCCAATCGCCAGAATCGCGTAAATGATGGTGACTTTCCACTTTATAAAATTGTCGTCGTGGAAGAAAAGGGTCATGCCGCCGAAGATAGTGACGATAACAAATGTTATTAGTTGCATCTTTTCGACTTTCTTATACAGCGCGTAGGTGACGACAAGCTGAATGGCTGTTGCTACGATCAGTGCACCTGTCGCCACGTAGATGTCGTACAGCTTGTATAAAGCGAAGAAAATGATGAGTGGTATAAAGTCTAGGATCTGCTTCATGATGGCAAAATCTACCTAATTATTGAATTGAAGACAGTCTAACGGAATCTGACAAGATGTGAATACTGAGGAAGTTAAGGTAAGAATAGTAACGCTTAGTATATCGTACAGCCCGCAAGCTTCTTCCACGTCGAAACAGCAAATGGAAGGAATAAAAATTGCCGCGATGAGGCGGCAATAAAGTTGAGAGTTTTAAACCTTAAGCAACACGTTGATATTGGGAAATAAGCGTTTTTACATCTTCTAAATAGCCTTCCCGTAGTAAGTTATCGACCGTTGCTTCTAGCTCTTCGAGAGACATCGTGAAGCAAGTGGATTTACCAGTCATCAGGGTCAGATATTGATGATACTCTTCTTCTGTATAGTGGCCTAAGCGATCAAGTAACAGTGTTTTGATTCCATGATGAATCAAGCCGTAGTATGTATGTCGATGAAGTAACATGGCGATCTCCTTATCAAGCTCATACGCTACTCATTTGCAGCCTGCTTGACCTTCTGGATAATTCGATTTACTCCAATAATGCACATCTAGTGCCAATTCTATATTTGCAAATTAAAAAGTGCTGGAAGGTGCAAAATTCTCGTTCTGTAACCATCTTTGGATGACGACTTGAAGTGCATTTAACGTGGTGGGCTTTTCGAGCCTGTCATCCATGAGTTTCGAAATTAGCTCCAACTCTCTAGCTCCAGACTCACCAGATAAGGCAATGATTGGAACGGAGGATGTGATTTGCTTAATCCGCTGGCTGGCGTCAAATCCATTCATTACCGGCATTTGGACATCCATAAGAACGAGATCAATCTTGTGAGAGTGGAATAGTTCTACCGCAGAGGCTCCATTATTTGCTTGTAAGCTGTTGACTCCCAATCTTTTTAAATACATCTGTACCAAGGTGCGTTGCACCTCTTTGTCATCTACAATGAGCACTGTTGGTGCATCTTTACATACTTGTACGTGTTGAGCTGAATGATTTTCAGAATGTGATGCAGTTGCTTTCCAGCTATCAAAGTCCGGTGCTCTTAATGTCTCTGGTTTTGGTGCGTTTGGTACGACTGGGAAATACAAGTAGAATTCTGTGAACTCGTTCAATTCAGACTGGCACTCTATTCGTCCTCCGAAGGAGCGCATAACACGTTGGCAATAGCCCAAACCTAAGCCACTGCCTCCGCTTTTTTGATACGAGAAAAAGTCATCAAATATCTTGTGTAAGATACTGCTATCTATACCTGGCCCACTATCTCGGAAGATCAGAATGTTTTCGTAAGCCCCCGTCTGGGTACGAATCTCAATTTGACTGTCGGGATAAGAATCAAAATAGTAGATAGCGTTACGAATCAAATTGAAAATGACAAAGTTAAACAGGGTCTCATTTAACTTCGCGACAAAATCGTGTGCCTGTGGCAGGTTAATTCTCTCTATTATTTGATCGTTTTCAAAACCATAACGGCTTACTGCTTGGTCGATGGCTTTATGTATGGAAGTGAGAGCTAAAGGCTCATGCTCTGGTGAACTGTCGCTAACTTCTCGTAAAATAATATCGATAAGTTGTCTACCGCGTTGTATAGCGGCTTCACCTTTATCAATTTCTCTTTTTAGCGTATCCAGTGAGGCGTTTGACTCTATATGCTGTTTTAAAGCTTCAAATTGTAATTGTACTTGAGCGAGAGGGTTACGCATTTCATGTGCAATGGAGTTAGCCAGCGCACGGCTTTGGCGTACCTTTCTATCGGCTTCAATGGTGCTCTGGATGCGAACTAATAACGTTTGCAGAGCTGAGATTTCTTCATTAGAAAACAGCTTATTATCTATTTTATGTGAAGAAATTAGTAAGTGAGTAACAGACTTTCCACGACCGAAGAGAGGCATAACGAGCGCAGTATTGCTTGAGCGCATGCGCTCGTAGAGCTTTCTCATCGACCCTTTAGAAGAGGAGGCATAATCAATTTCTTCAGACAACTCATCTAGCACGAGAACTGACTTGCTTGACGGCAGGTACTCTTCGTAAAACGTTTCTGTGTAATTGCTAGTGACTAGCTGTAGCTTGTTGTTTGGTATGTTAAGTAACGATGCCAACTGACGCATAGCATCATCTATTGAGCGTTTAAACTCTTCCTCTAACCCAAGGATTTGCTGAACGGGAGTGTGTCGTTTCCCATAAATAAAATACGAAGCGAAACGACTGACTCGCTTAAAAAGCAAGTGCCAAGTGATACCGATAAGCGCGCATAAAGGTACCGCAACAAGCCATTGGTTATCTTCAGAGATAGGAATAAATATCGCCCCTAGCGGCAGAACAAAAATGGCGCAGACTAAGAGCGCGCTTACCGTTAAGTACGTGAGATATTTAGCGCTGTAGAAGCGAGAGGTAAGTAGGGCATAGCCCAAAAACAACATTTCGCTGATTGAAAGTGCTGGTGGTAACCAAGTTAGGGAGAAGTCGCCAAGGAAATACGTCATTCCAAGGTGTATCACTGCCGTAGATAACATGAATACCAAAATGCCAGCGATCATATAGTTGCTTTTTGCTAGCGTGAGCTTACTGCTGTTAGCGCGCATGGCAATCAAGTTAAGCAGCGTTAGTACCACGAAAGCTAGCAAACTAATGAAAAAATATGAGGTATGTGGGCCAAATTCAATGACGAACTGGCTTGGACCACTAATGGTGACATTTTCGACAGTAAGATTCGGCACTAAGTTGATGTACAGTGAATACGTTGCTAGTGCGACAAAGACGACTTTTTGCCAGACTTTGACCGCTGTTTTTTTAACATCTGCGGTTAACTGGCAAGAAAAATAGAATGCAAACGCAAAGGCGAAAAAAGACGCTAAGTTCGCTAACTTAGCCATAAAAATGCCACCAACAGAGCCTAATTCTGGCAATAAATCGGTATGGAAATAGGCGTTGCTGCTTATCCAAACAATGATACAGCTGGAATAAGCGATGTAAGGCGCGTGATGCGAGCCTAAGATTGATTCACTCTTCTGTTTTAGGCGATAGCAGTAATACAGTAGCCAAGCGAATACTATTAGTACAGTCGCGTACAATGCCATTGCTTTTGGGTAAAAGAGACCGTGCAAATGAACATCAAGCATGCTCATTCACCTTTTTATCCATTCTTTTTGTTCGTACGCAATGTTTGTAGTCGCGAAATTGTATGTCTTGAAATGCTTCAACCATCATACCTAAATTCCAGAAACCGCGGTATGTCTTGGTACCGTCACCGTTAATGTCGCGGTATCCTGAGTGAAAGTAGGCACTTAAATCAATAGATTGATAGAAATTTAACATAAATACTTGCTCAATAATGGTAAAGCCGAGCTTATAGCCTGCTTTATAGAGCTCGCTCATCATAGTTTTTTGCGCCAGATACAAAAAATACAGCTTTTGTTGAATGTTGCCTCCCACCGTAAGACGCAGTACTTCGCAAACCGCTTCACTGTTCTTTACACGAGATTGAAACTGAGCATCAAACTCAATAAGAGTGTGCTCATGAGTTAGAGCACGACACTCCAAAATACCCAGTTGATTGAGAACACTGTACCCATGATTAGGAAAGCAAAACTGCCATTGTTCGTTACTAAACTGTGGTGAGTAACTGAGCCAGTTATTTCGTTGATGCCAGCTTTGCACTAAAGCGGAGGAGACCATGATTGGTGAAGATGACGATTTGAGCAAGAGGGCAAAGTGCTGCCCTTTTTGCGAGAGTGATAAAAGAGGCAAGATTTCAAACCATTGTTCAGTTTGGACGAAAAGCTCAAGATTACTCAGTGTGATCGCTTCGGAAATCGGCATTAACGCTGCATGATTTGGCAGCATTACCTCAAGATCGCAATCTGCGATATCTTCAATTAACACGCTAGTATAGCTGTGGTCGTCAAACGGAAGCGGAGTAGGAATCGCAGCTTCGTTTGAAGGATATTTTTGCTTGATTGCTTCGATCTCGCATTGACACCAGAAAACCATCCAATGCGGGTAACAATCTGCGGCAAGTTGTTCAAGTAAACGAATCTCTTTGGAGAAACCTGTCGGATACTGTTGCACTAAATCTCGATAATCCATTAACTCAAATAGTGCAGAAAGACTTTTTGATGCGTGTTTAGGAAAGAGAGATTTAAGCAGTTTTATTCGATACAGAGCAACCTGTTGAAAAAGAGCATCTCGTTTTTGTTTCGTTAGGGTAAGAATAACTGAGTCAACCAGGGCCTGCTGCTTTGATTCGATCGGCAAATTTATTTTGGTGAGATATTCCAAAGATTGCTCAAGACTCATGATAAAACCTAGCTCTAACGTTTTGTTATATTTTGTAATGGTTTATATCATTTTGAAAAATTTATGCCATCGGTTTCTATTTGTATAGTTACGTAATGCAAGAAAAGACAAAAAAACCGCTCATTATGAGCGGTTTTTGGTCTATTCAAGAAAGGGTTAGGCTTCTTGCTTTTTTAGCTCAGCTTCTGCCGTTTCTTCTTCAATTAGCGCATCAACGATAACTGCACATGCAGCATCACCTGTGATGTTCAGTGCTGTACGAATCATATCGAAAATACGGTCAAGAGCGAATAGCAGCGGTAGACCTTCAATTGGAATGCCAGCGGCAAGAAGCACGGCAACCACTAGGAAAGAAGGGCCAGGAACACCCGCTTGACCAACCGCACCCAATGTAGACGTTACGATAATTGCAATGTAAGCGCCCATGCCTAGATCGATATTGAACAGTTGAGCAAAGAAGATAGCAACCAAGCCATAGTAAATCGCATTACCTGACATGTTGATCGTTGCGCCTAGAGGCAGAACAAATGATGCAGTTGAATTTTTTACGCCCAGCTCTTTTTCACAGGTGTCCATTGTAACAGGCAGTGTTGCCATAGAAGACGCTGTTGAAAGCGCAACTGCTTGCGGTTTCTTCATTGAAGACAGGAATTTCTTCGCAGATGTCTTCGTGAAAACATGCACCATTGCTGGGTAAACAACGAAACCGAAGATTAGGATGGCGGCAACGTAAACAACGAACAGTTTAAACACCACCATTAGCGCACCAAAACCGAACGTACCGACGGCTTCTGCCATCAGACCAAATACACCGATAGGTGCAATGATCATTACTTTGTTGATCATCCAAACCATTGCGTCAACGATGCAGTTAACACCATTGATGATTGGTTCACGACGCTCTTTTGCTTGCTTAGAAATCGCAATACCAAAGAACATACAGAAAACGAGGATCTGTAGGATGTTTGCTTCATTTAGTGATTGGAAAACGTTGGTTGGGATCATACCAGTGATGGTTGCCCAGAAAGTAGGTAGTTCACCTTTTGAAGCGTATTCTGCTGAGAACATGCCTTCAACGCCAGAGACGTCGATACCCATGCCTGGTTGGAATACTTCACCCATAAATAGTGCAAGCGCAACGGCTAGGGCGGATGTTAAACCAAAATAACCTAGAGTGACGATGCCAACTTTACCTGCTGACTGGCTGTTCCCAAGACCAGCGGCGCCAGAAATCAAGGCTACAGCGACCAAAGGAATAACCAACATTTTGATTAAGTTGATAAAGATAGCACCTAAAGGAGCGAGCACTGTCGCATCATGACCCATCATGGCACCAACGGCTGTGCCCACGATCATGGCGATTACGACTTGTACGCCAATGTTGTTTAGCAAACTCTTTTCTTTTAACACTTCCATAACCTCTGTGCTAATAAAATGTAAAATCCTAAAATTACCCACTAACCATAAATGGATTTACGGATAATTATCTCGCCTTGCTTTTTACACTTATCGTTTACAATTGGCAATATGCAGCAAGGTATTATTGATGGATTAATCGATATTTTATTGACGAACGATAAAGTTTTGTTCAATAGCAAACGTTTGCTATTGATTTTTCTTATAAGGGTCGCGCTTAGGATTGTTCAAGTTTATTTTTCTTTATTTGTTTTCTTTTTGTTAATTTTAACCGCTTTTGTATTTGCTATTGCAGTCAGAGTTTTTAGTGACTTGGGTTGATATTTATAACAATTCATCTCTTTCAAGCTCACACTTTTATTAATTTGCCTTCTGAAATGTTAATTGCTTTACATTCTTGGCTCTAATTGCGTTGTAAACATAATGTTAAATTGTAATGACTGGTGAGACTCAAATGCTGACGATCCAGTGTTAGAGATAACTTGCTTAGTTAATGCTCCTGAGCTGATTAGACGAGAAAGACAAGTAAGAGGTGAAGAGACTATGATGAATCTTGCTGCTGCGTTACAAAGAAATGCTGCGAGTAAACCAGATAAAACGGCGTTGATATGTGGCACTGAAAAGATAAATTATGCGCAGTTTGATGCGACCGCCGGCAAGATCGCAGCGTCTTTAATCAATAAAGGCGTAAAGCCAGGTGACCGCGTTGCGATTTCATGCCCAAACATTCCTTTTTTCGCGTTTGTTTATTATGCAATACAAAAAGCTGGCGCGGTTGCAGTCCCATTAAATGTGCTTTTGAAAGCGCGAGAAATTAAGTATCACTTAGAAGATTCAAAAGCGAAGTTTTATTTCTGCTTTGAAGGGACGAAAGAACTGCCAATGGCAAAAGAGGGTGTCAAAGCCTTTGAACAAGTCGATACATGCGAAGGCATAGTCGTATTGACTCAATCTCAAGATGAAAGCTATTGGAATGGTGTAATAACTCTCAATGCGTTTATAGCCGATGTCCAACCGTTGCCGGATTATATACCGCGTAATGCGGATGATACATGTGTGATTTTGTATACATCAGGGACGACAGGCTTACCAAAAGGCGCTGAACTGACTCAGCAGAACATCATAATGAACGCTCTGGTGGCACAAAACATTATGGGCAGCCAGGCCGATGATATTCACTTAGTAACTTTGCCTTTATTTCATACATTTGGTCAAACCGTCCACTTAAATGCTAGTGTTTTGGGCGGGGCAACATTGGTGTTAGTGCCTAGGTTTGAGCCTAAACATGTTCTTGAGCTGGTGGAAAAACATAGGGTGACGATATTTGCTGGTGTGCCAACGATGTACATCGGTCTGCTTCATGTGCAGCATCAATTTGATACCTCGTCATTGCGTGTTGCAGTAAGCGGTGGTGCGCCATTGCCAACCGAAATCTTTCGAACCTTTGAAGAAACATTTAATGTGCCGATCTTAGAAGGATACGGGTTATCGGAGACAAGTCCTATTGCATGTTTTAATCATTTGGATCAGGAGCGCATACCAGGCTCGGTAGGTCAACCGGTTCAAGGTGTCGAAGTAAAAGTTATCGATATTGAAGGTAATGCACTACCGATAGGCGAAGAAGGTGAGATTGTTGTGCGTGGTCATAATGTTATGAAGGGATATCTTGACCGCCCAGAAGTTACTGAATCTGCGCTACAAAATGGTTGGTTCCATACTGGTGATGTGGGCCGCTTTGACAGTTCAGGTAATTTATTTATTGTCGATAGAATGAAAGATCTGATCATTCGAGGTGGATTTAATGTTTATCCCAGAGAAATTGAAGAAGTTTTCATGACTCATCCTGCAGTTTCAATGGTAGCTGTGATAGGGATTCCAAATGAAGAGTATGGCGAAGAGATAAAAGCCTACGTTGTACTTAAACCAAAAGAATACATTGACGCCGATTCATTACATAAGTGGGGTAAAGAGCAATTAGCCTCGTTTAAGTATCCTCGTTATGTCGAAATTCGTGAACACCTCCCGATGAGTGCGACAGGAAAGATTTTGAAACGTGAGTTGAAATCTGAATTGAATATAGCTTAGTCAATTCAATGGTTTTTGTGTCACAGCGCCACTTGCCTAAGCGCAAATGGTGTTGTGCTCTTAACTAATTAGATGCATAAGTTTTTTAGCTATCGTTAGACAATACTTACCGTTTGTTGAATGGATCTATTGCTCGAGTTTTTTAAAGTATTCTTCTAAGCGCTTCGGATTGGTAATGGTTACTGAGCCATAGTTTAGCTCTAGCATCCCGATACTTTCTAATCGTTTTAGTATCTTGTGTACACTCTGACGAGTTAGCCCCATCATATTAGCGATATGTTCTCTTGTTACCCTGACAACGCATGGTCGAGTATCGATCGCTTGATTAAGTTGGTATTCAGCAAGCAGCAGCAACCTTTTGGCGACTCGTTCTTCAATTCCTCTAATCGCGTCATCTTCGATAACAGAAATAGCAGACCACAAGCGGCGGCTAAGTAAGTCGAGTATAGTGGGGTAACTTTGAGGGTATTTGGCGAGTAATTGGCGAAATTTATCTCCAGGAAGCTCCATTACAGTCACGTCAGAATGCGCGGTCGCACCAAAAATACGAGGCATGCCGGGAGAAAAAACATTGTCTCCAAACCAGCCACCAGCTTCGAAAATCATCAGTGTGACTTCTTTGCCTTTTGAACTAATTGAGTTCACTCTCACTGCACCTTGAGCTATGACCATAAGAGAAGATTGAAGCGCACCTTTATTGCAAATCAGTGCTTTTTCGTCGAAGCAGCGAACCTTAGTCATTTGCGCTGCTTCACTAAGCCCTTTATCTGGCAGCCCTGATAGTACAGGACATTTGGCTAGCAGTGTTTTGACTTCTTCCATGTAGCAACCTTACTGCACATTGCTTTATTGAGTTAGTTAAGTTACCCAAGCTTAACACTCTTTGAGTGCTCTGCTTGAGATAGATTTGGAAAGTGCGGGCGTTGAACAAAAAATGACGTGGTATAAACGCGATAGTAAGAAAACGCCCACTAAACATAATGTTAAGCGGGCGTTGTTGTGTCATATCAAACTGAAATTATTTTTGAGTGGCAGCTTTCATTGTAGAAACGAATTCACCTAGCTTGTCGAGCATAATTTGTGGCTGCTCAACGTTCGCTTCAATGATTTTTACCACGGCTGAACCAGAAATTGCACCAGCCGCACCAGATTCTAGTGCTTGTTTCACCTGTGCAGGCTCAGAGATGCCAAAACCAAGTAGCGCTGGTGGTGCATCAAATTGGTTCAGTCTATCGAGCATATGACCTACAGGCATGTTTGCTTTGGTTTCTGCGCCAGTAACACCTGCACGAGAGAGTAGGTAAGTGTATCCGCCACCCAACTCTGATACTTGCTTCAGTGTTTCATCACTTGCCGTTGGTGGTGCGATGAAGATTGGGTGAATACCAAACTTTTCTGCAGCAGCAACAAATTCAGCACTTTCATTAGTTGGTACGTCTGCAATCAAAACAGAATCGATGCCTGCTTTTGCACAACGCTCATAGAAGTTCTCGATACCACGAGAGTAAACAAGGTTCGCGTACATCAGAAGGCCAATAGGTAGCTCTGGGTACTTAGCTCGGATCTTACCAATTTGTTCGAAGCAGATATCCGGTGTTGCGCCTGAATCTAGAGCACGAATGTTCGCACCTTGGATAGTCGGGCCATCCGCAAGCGGATCTGAGAATGGAATACCAAGTTCAAGGGCATCTGCGCCAGACTCAACCAGTGTTTCCATGATTTTGTAAGACTGCTCTGCGTTTGGATCGCAAACCGTTACGAACGGTACAAATGCGCCTTGGTTCTTTTCGTTTAGGCGCGCAAACATCTTCTCATAACGGCTCATTAGATCGCTCCTTTTTCTTCTAGGATGGCATGTACAGTGAAGATATCTTTATCACCACGACCAGATAGGTTAACAACCAGCAATTGCTCTTTTTCTGGATTCTCACGTGCCATACGCAGTGCGTGTGCCACGGCGTGAGAAGATTCAAGTGCAGGGATGATGCCTTCATGGCGTGCAATCTCTTGGAATGCTTCTAGCGCTTCATCGTCTGTCACGTTGTCGTATTCAGCACGGCCAATTGCGTTTAGGTGTGCGTGCTGTGGACCAACTGAAGGGAAATCAAGACCAGCAGAGACAGAGTATGACTCTTCAACCTGACCGTTTGGATCTTGCATCAATGGCGCTTTCATACCAAAGAAAATACCCGTTTTACCATGTTTAAGTGGTGCACCGTGCTGGTCAGTATCGATACCTTTACCTGCTGGCTCAACACCAATTAGGCGAACGCTTTCTTCTTCGATGAAGTCAGCAAACATACCAATCGCGTTTGAACCACCGCCCACACATGCGATAACCGCATCAGGAAGACGACCTTCACGTGCCAAAATCTGATTCTTCGTTTCTTCACCAATCATGCGTTGGAAGTCACGCACGATCGTTGGGAATGGGTGAGGGCCTGCCGCTGTACCTAGTAGGTAGTGCGCGTCTTCATAAGTTGCAGACCAGTCGCGTAGCGCTTCGTTACATGCATCTTTAAGTGTCGCAGAGCCCGAGTGGACAGGAATAACTTCTGCGCCCATTAGCTTCATACGGAATACGTTCGGGCTTTGACGCTCAACGTCTTTTGCACCCATGTACACGCGACACTTAAGGCCAAGCAGTGCACATGCTAGTGCGGTTGCAACACCGTGTTGACCTGCGCCAGTTTCAGCGATGATTTCGTTTTTGCCCATGCGTTTCGCAAGTAGCGCTTGACCCAACACTTGGTTAGTCTTGTGGGCACCACCGTGAAGTAGGTCTTCACGTTTTAGGTACAGTTTGGTTTTCGTACCTTTGGTTAGGTTACGAGTTAGAGTTAAAGCCGTTGGGCGGCCCGCATACTCTTGAAGAAGCGTCATGAATTCGCTGCGGAATTCTGGATCTTCTTGCGCGTCGATAAACGCTTGCTCTAGTTGCTCCAGTGCTGGAACTAGAATTTGCGGAACGTACTGACCGCCGTATTCGCCAAAGTAGGCATTCAGTTTTGCCATCGTTATATTCCTTCTCGTATTTTTCGCTACGAATAGCTTTAAATTTTTTAGCTGATATCCAGCTTTAGTAGCTGCGAATAGCGGTGAATGCCGCGAGCAACTTCTGTGAATCTTTTTTGCCTGGTGCGCTTTCTACACCAGAGTTTAAATCTAATCCCAAGCAACCTAGTGTCGCTGCTTGTTGAGCATTTTCTGGCGACAGTCCGCCCGCTAGCATAATTTGACTTGGGTCGCCGATCAGTGACCAGTCGAACACTTGACCAGTTCCGCCAGTTTGAGTGCCAACTTGCGCATCTAATAAATGGCGATCAATGTTGTCTGCTAGCAGTTCTGGCTTGGCATCAGTCACGCCGTAAGCTTTCCAAATTTCTACCGTTGCTGGCAGTTCGGCTTTGAGTTGGTTTACGTAAGCTTGGTCTTCTTGACCGTGCAGTTGCACCGCTTTTAAACCCAAAGAGGTGACGACAGAAGCAACAAAATCGATATCGTGATTTTGGAAAACGCCTACATAGTTCAGTGGAGCACCGCTCATGGTTAAGCGAGCACCTTCAAGGTCAACCGCACGCTTCGACTTCTCGACAAAAATCAGGCCACCAAATACCGCGCCAGCTTGATATGCTTTTGCTGCGTCATCTGGATGCGTTAAGCCACACACTTTGTTTTCGCCTAACGTCACTTTACGTACAGCAAGTTCTAGGTTGTCTTCCGCCATCAGTGAACTACCAATCAAGAAGCCGTCTGCGTATTCCGCTAAATCACGAACTTGTTTATGTGTATAAATGCCAGATTCTGAGATTACTGTTGCGTTAGGAGCCAGTTCGCGAATTGTCGGTGCCAGTTCTTTAGTACGATTCAAATCAGTACTTAGGTCGCGAAGGTTACGGTTATTGATGCCGATAACGCGTGCGCCAAGCTTAACGGCACGATGAAGCTCTTCTTCGTTGCTGACTTCGGTCAAGATACCCATGTTCAGGCTGTGTGCTGCCTCCTCTAGCGCTTTGTACTCTTCGTCATTCAGGACAGAAAGCATCAATAGCACAGCATCAGCACTGTAATGACGTGCTAGGTAAACTTGGTAGGTGTCTATCATGAAGTCTTTACAAATAACTGGTTGTTTGACTTGACCACGCACTTGAGGAAGAAAGTCAAAGTTACCTTGGAAGTACTTCTCGTCTGTTAGGACTGAAATCGCATCAGCATGGTTGTTGTAAACCGATGCAATGTAATCCAAGTCGAAGTGATCACGAATCAAACCTTTAGAAGGAGATGCCTTCTTACATTCGGTGATGAATGCCGTCTTTTCGCCACTCAGAGCATTGTAGAAGCTGCGGTCCGATGGCAGCAAATCAGACTGAAATGTGCTTAGCGGTTGAGACACCTTACGGTCTGCTACCCACTGATATTTGTCGCGGACAATTTTCGCCAGTACTTCTGCCATTTCTGCTTCTTTCTTAGAAACGTGTTCAGACAGGTTGTCAGCTTGCTGAGTGTTGAAGTCAGTCATCTTCTTCAATTCCTTAAGCGTGTGCGGCAAGTTGTTGTACCAAATGGTACGCCTTGCCTGAGTTCATTGCCTCAAGCGCTTGTTGCGTGTTGGCTTTTAAATCTTCGTGGCCGAATAGACGCATTAGCAGAGCAACGTTTACTGCCACTGCACCCAATTGTGCATCTGTACCTTTACCCGTCAGAATATTGGTAATGATCGCTTTGTTTTCTTCAGGATCGCCACCTTTGATCGCTTCTAGCGGGTGCGCGTCTAGACCGAAGTCTGCAGGCGTTAGCGTGTACTCTGTGATCTTACCGTCTTTGATTTCGGCAACGGTTGTTTCACCGTGAATTGCTACTTCGTCCAAGCCACTGCCGTGAACTACAGCGGCGCGCTTCATACCCATTTGTAGCATGGTTTCTGCGATAGGACGAACCAGTTCTTCACTGTAAACGCCCATCAATTCGATGTTAGGACGAGCAGGGTTAATCAGTGGACCAAGGATGTTAAAGATGGTGCGTGTTTTCATGGTTTGACGCACTGGCATCGCATGGCGCACACCACCGTGGTACTGAGGTGCAAATAGGAAAGCAACACCGATCTCGTCTACCGCTTTGCGCGTATCTTCTGCGCTCATAGCTAGGTTGATACCAAATGAATCAAGAAGGTCAGAAGAACCAGATTTGCTTGAAACGCTGCGGTTACCGTGTTTCGCTACTTTTAGACCACATGCTGCAGCAACAAACGCCGCAGTGGTTGAAATGTTGATGGTGTTGTGACCGTCGCCGCCAGTGCCTACGATATCTGCGAAATCGTAATCTGGGCGAGGGAATGGGTTTGCGTTTGCCAGTAGTGCTTTTGCCGCGCCTGCTATTTCATCCGGCGTTTCGCCTTTGATTTTTAGTGCAGTCAGTGCTGATGCCATCAAAATTGGGTCTAGTTCACCACGGATAATGATGTCGAATAGCTGTTGGCTCTCTTCCTGAGTAAGCGATTCTTGCTCGTACAGTTTGGTAATAATAGGGTTGATGATTGCTTCCATATTTCCTCTCCTAAATTTCTTATGTGCCAAGTGCTTTTTAAGCAGTGAGTGGGTTCGTTGAAGTTTGTTCTTCAAGTGCCCATTCAATGGCATTGGCCAACAGTGTTGCTCCGTAGGTCGTCATAATAGATTCCGGGTGGAACTGGAACCCGCAAACTTTATCTTCTTCATGTACAACAGACATTACCAAGTCATCCACTTCTGCTGTGATGGTTAGGCTCTCAGGAACCTTGGTCGCAACCAGCGAGTGGTAACGTGCAATTGCAAGTGGTGATGGTAGGTTTTGGTAAATCGCATGGTTTTGGTGCTCCATCATAGAGACCTTACCGTGAATGATTTCGCCCGCGCCAGCAACAGTACCGCCGTACGCTTCAACAATCGCTTGGTGACCAAGACAAATGCCGATCATCGGCACTTTGCCTTTCATACGTTGGATAAGCTCTGGCATTGAGCCTGCCTCTGAAGGTGCACCAGGACCTGGTGATAGCAGAACCACTGGGTTTTCAAGCTCATTTACCGCTTGTTCAATGGTTTCTGCTGGGATGTTGTTTCGGTAAATCTTGACTGAGTGACCTAGCGAGCGGAATTGATCCACAAGGTTGTAGGTGAACGAGTCAAAGTTGTCGATAAAAATGATATTAGCCATCTCTGAACCCTATTCCTTATTGTGAATTATGCGCTGCTTGGATAGCAGAGATTACCGCTTGTGCTTTGCCGCGCGTTTCGTCTGCTTCCGCTTGTGGATCAGAGTCGAACACCACGCCAGCACCAGCTTGAACTTGAGCAATGCCGTTCTCAACGTACGCTGAGCGGATCACGATACAGGTGTCGAGTGTGCCTTCACCAGTGAGGTAGCCAACAGCGCCGCCGTAGCTACCGCGTCGTGCGCCTTCTACATCGCGAATCAACTGCATGGCACGAATCTTAGGTGCGCCGGTGAGCGTACCCATGTTCATACATGCTTGGTATGCGTGCAGCGCGTCTAGGTCTTCACGCAGTTGACCAACCACACGAGACACCAAGTGCATTACGTGGCTGTAGCGGTCGACTTTTAGAAGGTCTGCTACGTGGCGAGTACCAGATTGAGCAATACGAGCGACGTCGTTACGTGCCAAGTCAACCAACATCATGTGTTCTGCGTTTTCTTTCATGTCGGTGCGCAGTTCAAGTTCGATGCGACTATCTAGGTCGAAATCAATCTCGCCGTTAGGGCGCTTACCACGGCGACGTGTGCCTGCTATTGGGTAGATTTCAATTTGGTTAGTGTGTGTTTCGTACTTAAGCGCACTTTCTGGTGATGCGCCAAACAGAGTGAACAGCTCATCTTGCATGTAAAACATGTAAGGGCTTGGGTTACTTTGTTTCAGTTCTTTGTAAGCCGCGAGTGGAGAAGGGCAAGGTAGAGTGAATCTACGAGACGGTACAACTTGGAATACATCGCCTTTCACTACGAACTCTTTTAAGTCGCGAACGGTTTGGCAGAAGTCTGTATCAGACACGCTAGGTTCTACCGTTACATCTGTTATTTGCTCTGCACTCGGCAACAGTTTTGGCGCTGCACACTGGACGCTAATTTCTGCAATACGAGTCTCTAACGTTGTTTTCTCTGAACCATCAACAAACAACGTCGCTTGAAGCTGGCAAGATTCCGTTTGATGGTCGACAACAAGTAGTGTTTCCGCTACGTAGAAAACGTAATCTGGACACTGATTTGTTGCTTTTGCATTACCAAGCGGCTCGAAGTTTGCGACTAAGTCGTAGGCAAACAGACCACCAAGGAAAATCGCGTGCTTGTCTTGCTGCGAAATATCAAAACTATGCTGAACCAAACGCAGCGCATCGAAAGAAGAGGCTTCACGTAGGCGAGAGTCTTCATCTAACGTGTCGCATGGCTGGTTAAACTCCAAAGTTAGCGTTTCGCCATCGAACTTGCTCTCAACGTCACCACGGATGTTTTGGTTTAGGTGAGACAGTAGGTTTTTACCGTTATTGGTCAAGGCGTGCATGCTAACGGTATGGCCGAAGCAAACAATGCGAACCGCTGAATCTACGATCAGCAGGGATTTTAAATTTTGCTTTGAATCGATCTCAGCAGATTCCAGCAATAGGCTGTCAGTTTTGTTCTCACATAGTGTGTGGAACAAGCGAGTCGGGTCTTGAGTATAAGGGACGGAAGCCGTTAGCACTTCAAGCTGTCCAAGTTTCTTAATTTCAATGGCCTTGTTCACAAGACCTCCTTGTAGCTGTTTAAATCTTCCTGCCGTACATAGTCGCATAAAGCAAACGTTCTCCCAATCTAGAGTTGGCCATATTCGATTAATGTTTAGGCAGTTGAATGTGAAATGAGCAACAAAACAAAAAAGCCCGCTTAAGTAGCGGGCTTTACAACGTTTGGTTCTATAAACTAGAAGTATACGTTTGCCCACCAAGAACTAGTCCAAGTGCGCCACCAAGCAAGATCTGATGAGTTTGCCTTATTAAGACAAACCGCAACTTTCGCTTTTTGGTTTTGGTTAAATTCTTGTAACATGGTGAACCTTAAATTACGTACTTTGTATTTGTGTACTAGTTAACTAGTGCGAGAGTAAAAAGTCAACCCCAAAACGGCATTAAAACGATAAAAATATGAGAATTGATTTACATAGTCACACCACTGCATCGGACGGTCGGTTAGAACCTAAAGATTTAGTGGAAAGGGCGCTGAGTTTTGATATCGAGGTTTTGGCGATCACTGATCACGATACGGTTGACGGTTTGGCGTTAGCTAAGCAATACGTTCAAGATAATAATTTGCCGATAAAAATCATCAATGGCATTGAGATATCGACCGTCTGGCAAAACAAAGACATTCATATTGTCGGCCTGAATATTGATCCGGAAAATGAACAATTATCTGCCCTCATAGAACAGCAGAAGCAGCATCGCATAACACGATCTGAGTTAATTGCAGAGCGACTACAAAAAGCAACTCGAGTAGGTGTGCTTGAAGAGGTAAGGCAAATCGCCGGTGATGCTCCAGTGACAAGAGCGCATTTCGCGAAATGGTTGGTAGATAATGGTTACGCAAAAACCATGCAAATGGTGTTTAAAAAATACCTAACGCGTAATAACCCAGGTTATGTACCACCGAATTGGTGTTCGATGAAGGATGCGGTTGATGCTATCCATGCGGCTGGTGGAATGGCGGTATTAGCGCATCCTGGCAGATATAAGTTGACAGCGAAGTGGATTAAGCGTCTTCTAGCAGCGTTTGTCGAAGCAGGTGGTGATGCGATGGAAGTTGCACAGCCACAGCAAGCGCAACAAGAAAGGCGCAACTTGGCTGATTATGCTATACAATACAAACTATTAGCCTCTCAAGGCAGTGATTTTCACTACCCATCACCGTGGATGGAGCTAGGAAGGAACCTATGGTTGCCTGCTGGCGTCGAACCAGTTTGGAAAGATTGGGGAATAGATCCTTCGTTGAATAATACTCAGTAATACGAAGTCGAGAACCCATAAAAATATAGAGCCGAGAGGCTCGATAATGAGGAATTACAATGAGCCAGTTTTTTTACGTTCACCCAGAAAACCCACAGGCTCGCTTGATTAATCAAGCAGTAGCAATCATTCGTAACGGCGGCGTTGTGGTTTACCCTACTGATTCAGGGTACGCACTTGGCTGTCAGTTGGAGAACAAACAAGCACTGGAACGAATCTGTCAGATTCGTCGTCTGGATGATAAGCATAACTTTACTTTACTGTGTCGTGATTTGTCGGAGCTTTCTCTCTATGCGCGAGTGGATAACTCTGCATTCCGACTGCTGAAAAATAACACACCAGGTCCTTACACCTTCATCTTCAAAGGCACAAAAGAAGTGCCGCGTCGTTTGATGAATGCAAAACGTAAGACCATCGGTATCCGTGTCCCAGACAATCAAATTGCCTTGGACTTGTTGGAAGCATTAGGTGAACCGATGATGTCTACGTCGTTGATTCTACCTGGCAGTGACGTAACAGAATCTGATCCAGAGGATATTCGCGATAAACTAGAACATGCGGTTGATGTGATTCTTAATGGCGGTTACCTAGGTGAACAACCTACGACTGTAATTGACTTTAGCGAAGGTGAACCTGTTGTAGTTCGTTTGGGATCAGGTGACCCTGCACCATTCGAATAGTAGACGCACCACCGCCAAACAAAATAGGAGGCATCGCGCCTCCTATTTTAGTTGTCATATCGAATATCTCATTGAACTTAACTGATTGAGGTTAAGCAAAATCGAAAATGTCGATACCATTTTGTTCTGCATAGTTGATGTATGCAGAGCTCACACCGTTTAGTGTCACTTCAACATTGTATTCATCACTTGAGAATACTGCCCAGCCACATTCATTGTAAGATAAAGTCAGATCATCCGCTGAATCCAAGAACGTATCTCGAATGCCATCGTTATCAGTGTCTCGGCCCATATCAAAGACAAGTTTGTCATGGAAAATATTAAAATCGACAATGTCGGCTTTGACATCAATATCGTTGGAAGATACTGGCTGATCAGGTACACCAATAGCCAGGCGGTTTGTAAGCACGAAGGTGTCGTCTCCACAGCCACCGCTCAGTACTGATTCACCATCACCAACAACGAGGGTGTCGTTACCCCAGCCACCACTCAAGTAGTTGTTGCCTGAATAATCAAAAATTGTGTCGTCGCCACAGCCACCAAAGAGTTTGTCGTTTCCTAATCCTCCGGATAGGAAATCGTTTCCAAAGCCGCCAGAAACAAAGTCGTTACCTCGGCCACCAAGCAAGGTATCGTCTCCCCAGCCACCGAAGACAATATCATTACCTCCGTATCCTACAAACTTATCATCACCACAGAAGCCGAAGAAAATATCGGTTGTTTCAGAGCCTTTTGTGCCTGTCATATCGTCATCTTGAGATGTCCCAAAAATCCAATTTAGGTCGAGATTTAGCATAGACATTGTTCTATTCCTTTTTGTCTGATTTATGCCAATCGCCGAGAGTGCAGAGCGAACCGAGTGAGTCAGAGTACACGATAGCATTAGTGTTATTTTTGATGTGAACTAATGACTTAAAGACAATTTTTGTCTTGTTACCCACGACCGTGCTTTGCTATGAGCGCTCATTGTCTGCGGTGATTGGTATTACTTAGCAGCAAACCGGGACGGCTTATTCTTCGTTGTTTTCTAGCAATACGAACAGTAAACACACCCCAAGTGGTTATTGTTGTAACCCTGACAATTTTATCAGGTACCGCGTGGTTAAAGTGGTTCAGGAAGACCGATATTAGTGGGATTCTCGTTGAGCAATGACTGCTTTAAGTAGTAAAAAAGTTGCAGAATAGGACAAATATTTCGGTCATTTTTGAAGTGAATTTTGGTGTAGAGAATGGCGCCGATTTAGCTTACATTAACTAAGAAAGTTACGTATAATGTCCGACCGAAAAATCCCACTGAAATGGGTAAATAGCAAAATGCAGACCAATCCTGGTCTAGACGTCTGTGAAGACGACACATAGGTAGATAAATGAGCGAAAAGTTACAAAAAGTATTAGCACGTGCTGGTCACGGTTCTCGTCGTGAGATTGAATCGTTAATTAAATCTGGTCGCGTTAGCGTGAACGGTGTAGTCGCTAAGCTTGGTGAAAGACTTGAAGACGAGAGCAGCGTAGTTCGTATCGATGGTCACATTGTCTCTGCAAAGATTCAAGAAGAAGTGATTTGTCGTGTACTTGCGTACTACAAACCTGAGGGTGAACTGTGTACTCGTCACGATCCAGAAGGTCGTCGTACTGTTTTTGATCGTCTGCCAAAAATTCGTGGCTCTCGTTGGATTTCAGTTGGTCGTCTGGATGCGAACACTTCTGGTCTTCTACTTTTCACAACGGATGGTGAACTGGCGAACCGCTTAATGCACCCAAGCCGCCAAGTTGAACGTGAATACCTAGTACGTGTGTTCGGTGAAGTAACTGAACAGAAAGTTCGTAATCTAGTAAAAGGTGTTGAACTGGAAGACGGTTTAGCTCGCTTTGAAGATGTTGTTTACGCGGGTGGTGAAGGCATGAACCACACGTTTTACGTTGTTATCAACGAAGGTCGTAACCGCGAAGTTCGTCGACTATGGGAATCGCAAGAGTGTACCGTTAGCCGTCTGAAACGTGTTCGTTACGGCGACATCTTCTTAGACAAGAAACTGCCTCGTGGCGGTTGGATGGAGCTTGACCTGAAAGAAGTAAACTACTTGCGTGAGCTTGTAGAGCTTCGTCCAGAGAAAGAAACCATGCTTGATCTGAACAAAGACAACACGTCACGCAAACGTGAGCGTGCACGCAGCCAAAAAATTCGTCGCGCAGTTAAGCGCCATGAAGAGCGTGTTAACACGCCAAAAGGTCGCAGCAACAACCCTTCTCGTCGTAAGCCGAAGAAGACTGCTGGTGACCAAGGCGCACGCAACAAGCATCGTTAATCGATAGCAAAACATCAGAAAGGCTTGCCAATTCGGCAAGCCTTTTTCTTATCTGTTACATAACAAAAGGGTCTAAAGCCTATATAGAGCAGGGTGCTTTGTATAAACAAATATCTCAGCTAGACGAAAATAACAGATAAAAAAATACCAGCACTAGGCTGGTATCTTTGTTCATGATGAAGAAACGTTAATCGCGTTTCCAAAGCATATGGCAGAACTTATGTTCAGGGTCTCGGCTGATTAGCATACGAGCAAATACGTCATCAAGAACGTCATTTTCCTCATTTACTAGGCCGATACGAACCTCTGCATATACTTCTTTGTCGATCTCGAAGCCAACATGTTCAACCCAGTCATCACTGGTTTCAACAAGTTCTGCGGCACCACGATCTTCAAATTGCGCAGTAAACAGAATCACGTCAGCAGGCTCTAGGTTATCTGGAGCCATCTCAAGGAAAATGTCGTACGCTGCGTCGATGACGTCGTCGTAAGAAATCAAATCAGACATGCTTATGCTCGGCTCATGTATTTACGTTCAGCTGTGTTAATGATAACACGGTCACCAGTTGCAATGTACTCAGGAACCTGGATGACAAGACCTGAAGCGAAGCGTGCTGGCTTAGTGCGAGCAGATGCAGAAGCACCTTTGATTGAAGGGTCAGTTTCTTCAATCACTAGCTCAACAGAAGATGGTAGTTCAATACCCACTGCAGCACCGTTAACAAGGATAATGTGGATACCTTGTGTATCTTCGTTGATGAACAGCATGTCGTCTTCAACTTCATTGTGCTTGAATGTGTATTGTGAGTAGTCTTCGTTATCCATGAAGATGTGCTCATCGCCGTCAGCGTATGAGTACACAACTGCACGTTTGTTCATTTCTACCGTTTCAACAACGTCATCAGACTTGTAACGCTCATCTACACGTGCGCCCGTGTTTAGATCTGTACAACGCATTTTGTAGATTTTAGCGCCGCCACGACCGCCAGGAGTCGTTACTTCGATGTCTTTAACTAGAAGAGTTTTACCATTAGACTCGATTGCGAAGCCTTTTTTGATTTCACTTGCCTTTGGCATTGTATATTCCTATTCATACTTATTAAGCAAAACTCGGTGATTATAGCGCTAAGTTAGCCGCCTAGCATTAAAATTCATTGCAGAAATTTGTTGTTACTCCCATGACTAAACACCTGAATGGACTTGATTCGGTGAGTCGGCTAAGAGAACATATAGCCCAACTTCTGGAACCATCTGAGAACACGTTTTAAGTCATGTCTCTGCCTGTTATCGATCCTAAACAACCATTTCAACCAGAGTTTGCGCCTTTAATTAGGGAAGTCACCGCTTGTCTCAAAGGTGGACTGGGGCAAAACTTACACAGCGTTTATGTATACGGTAGTGTTGCTCGCAAAACAGCGATCGTTGGGAAGTCGAACTTAGACTTGGTTGTCGTTACTCAATCATCCTTTGAGCACAATAGCGCGACTTTGCTCAACACAATTAAGTGGCGTGCGCAGCAGAGTTACCCTCACGTTAATGGTGTATCGGTCCGTACAGCCTTAGTGAGCGAAGTAGCTAATTTAGACAGTATTTTCACTTGGGGCTTTATGCTTAAGCATTGCTGTGTCTGTGTTTATGGTGATGATCTAGCAGACTGTTTTGGTGATTACGTCCCAAGTTGGGAAATTGCTAAGCACTGGAATATGGATGTGGAAGATTGGATTACGGCTTATCGCAAAAAAATCGTACAAGCGAAGACGATAGAAGAGCAGGTGGCCGCCCAGCGCGTGATTGCTAAAAAGTTACTAAGAGCGTCATACTCTTTGGTGATGTATCGAGATAAACGTTGGTTTGATGACCCCGTAGAGTGTGGCAAGGTATTCTTAACTTATCATCCTGAAAAGCAGCTTGAGATCGAGCGGCTAGAAATTTTACTTTCTGGCCGGGGGATTCCCAAGCGTTCTGTTATCGGGCTAATTGATGCGTTTGGTGATTGGTTAGTCAAACAGTACCAGAAAACAGAGTTTCGTATCGGCTAAAACAACCCCATTTGCGGCGCTGAAAGCCTGTCAAAGTCCGTCCCAATGAAAGGGAGAATCGCATCTGCAACGGGTTTGAGTTGTTTATCAATGTAATGTTGATAATCAATCGGGCTATTGAGGTACTCATAAGGTTCAGGGCCGTTCACGGTAATAATGTATTCAATTCGTCCTTGGTTTTGATACTGTAATGGGCGGCCAAGCTTGGCATTTATCTCATCCGCTAAACGAGCTGCACGCACTTGTGGCGGGACGTTCTTCTGATACTCATGCAGTTTTCTGCGCAGTCGCTTTTGATACACCAACTGTTCATCAAATTCACCGTTGTTAGTTTTCTCAACCATCTCTCGGACATAGTCGCTTGGATCTTCACCATGGAAAATCATGCTATAGAGTGTATTTTGAAATTTCTGTGCTAACGAGGTCCAGTCAGTACGGGCACTTTCTAACCCTTTAAATACAATCCGTTCTTGCTCTCCTTCACCGATTAAACCCGCATAGCGCTTTTTCGAGCCAGTTTCTGCGCCACGAATCGTTGGCATAAGGAATCTGCGATAATGGGTTTCATACTCGATTTCCAACATAGATGTTAGGTTGTACTCAGAACGCAGGTGTTCTTGCCACCAAGAGTTGATGTAATCAACTAATTGATTTCCAACAGCGTCAGCTTCTACTTGACTGTATGGTCGATTCAACGACACGAATGTGGAATCCGTATCGCCGTAAATCACTTGATATCCTTGCTCCTCGATCAGCACCTTGGTTTGCTTCATGATTTCATGTCCGCGCATGGTAATACTAGAAGCTAACCGAGTATCAAAGAAACGACATCCCGATGAGCCCAGTACGCCATAAAAGGAGTTCATGATGATTTTGATTGCCTGAGAAAAAGCTTTTTCATTGTTCTTCTTTGCAACATCACGTGCTGCCCAAAGCTGTTCAATCATTTCTGGTAAAAAGTGTTTCGTACGATGGAACTGCCCACCGCGAAAGCCAGGTACAGCCTGATTTTCTTCTTTTCCAATATCGAGCAATAACCCCTCAACTAAACCCATAGGATCAATCAAGAAAGAGCGAATAATCGATGGATATAGACTCTTAAAATCCAATACTAAAACAGAATCATATAGGTTAGGGATGGAGTCCATCACGTAACCGCCTGGGCTCGCAATCCAACTTTCAGGGTGTAGGTTTGGGGCAACGTAGCCTGCTCGGTGTATCTGAGGCATGTATAGGTTTGTGAATGCTGCAACCGAACCGCCGACACGATCCAGTTCGACACCAGTGAGACGAGAGCGCTCTATTGCAAAGTCAAGCAGGTGAGTGTGATTGAAAATCTTATTCACTAACACGCAGTCTTGTAAATTATATTTAGCCAGCGATGGTTTGTCGGAGCGGTACATACGATTGATCTCATCCATGCGGTCATGAACGTTGTGGATTTCTTTCCCTTCCCCTAAGAGTTCTTGAGATACAGACTCTAATGACCAAGACCGAAAGTGATAAGTCGCCGTTTTTAACGTATCGATACCGTCCATTACAACTCGCCCTGGAATGGAAATAAACCCTTGTTGGCTTTGAGATGAACTTCTGAAAAAGCTGGCTTGGTCTGCTCTACCAAGCATTAGCTTCATGTTGTGCCATTCTGCTCGTTTGTGTAGCAGACGAAAGTCAAAATCAATGACGTTCCAACCGACAATGACATCGGGGTCGAACTGTTTAAACCAAACGATGAGTGCTTCTAGAAGCGCTTTTTCATCCTTAACCCATTGTATCGGTGTCTCCGAAGGTTCTGCTTCTCCGATCATGATAACGCGGGAATCCATGACGCTGTCTAATCCGATTGAGTAAAGAATGCCTTTCTCAGAGCATTCTATATCTAGCGAGACAACGTTTAACTTCGGCTCATATTGCCCCGCACGGCATTTTGCGCTCTGGACGCGTTGGTAGCCATTGGTGCGAGTCACATTGCCTGTAAACTCGATACTGCCTTTGATAAAACGCTCCATTAGGTAGCGATCGGCGAGGCGAATATCACTTTCGTACGTAGTGATATCTTTTTGAGCGAATGTGTCTTTGAGTGCGAGAGCGTCTCTGGTTACATTGGTATAGCAGGCAGCAAGAGGCGTATGTTCAAACGTTTTGAGATCCAAAAGGCGGATGTCGACGAATATGTTTTTTTCTCGTGCGAGTGTCTTTGCTTGCTCTGAGTGTTTCTGAGCGATGAAAAATACTGGCTTCTCACCATTAATAAGTAACTGAGTAGGACCTGCTTCTGTCGAAAGCCACAACTCGATTTGAGTTTGACCTTTGATGTCTCGTGCCTGTCGAGTAAGCAGAAAGCCTTGTTGGATATTCAAATGTGAGAAACCTTAGAAAACTTGAAGAACGTTAGTTTAACACTAAGAACTGTAAAAATAACCAGTAAAGAAAGCGTCTCAATTTTTGCTGGAATTAGTGATTACAAGTTAGTCTTTGGTGCAAGAGGGACAGTGTCATTTTAAGTTATAGCGTGTTTCTCTGGGCAATATGAAATCTAGTTACTTGATTTATTGTACTTAATGTTGTTAATTGTCTTTTCTTAGATTTCGGTTCTGCTCATCACGCTCTAAAATAATAGAGTGGTTTATGAATAAGTTCTTGCTAAAGTTTGCGTTTCAGCACATATTCATAGAAAGCAATTTTTTGTCGATTACGTTAGTATATAGGCAGTCATACTGATATCCACATTTAACAAATAATGGTTATGTGGGTGCAGAACCAATACAAAGTGTGGAGATACAAGTTTGATAAATGTTTTCCTTGTAGATGATCACGAGCTGGTTCGCACAGGGATACGACGTATTATTGAAGACGTCCGTGGAATGAACGTAGCAGGAGAAGCTGACAGCGGTGAAGATGCAGTAAAATGGTGTCGCAGTAATCATGCTGACGTCGTTTTAATGGACATGAACATGCCAGGAATTGGCGGCTTGGAAGCCACTAAAAAAATTCTTCGCGTGAATCCTGATGTGAAAATCATCGTACTTACCGTTCATACAGAAAACCCGTTTCCAACCAAGGTGATGCAGGCAGGTGCGTCTGGTTATTTAACCAAAGGTGCTGGCCCTGACGAAATGGTGAATGCGATTCGTGTAGTTAATAGTGGGCAGCGTTACATCTCGCCAGAGATTGCGCAGCAGATGGCATTGAGTCAATTTTCTCCAGCCTCTGAGAACCCTTTTAAAGACTTATCCGAACGTGAATTGCAGATCATGCTTATGATCACCAAAGGCCAAAAGGTAACGGATATTTCTGAGCAACTTAATTTAAGTCCAAAGACAGTCAACAGCTATCGCTACCGACTCTTTAGTAAATTGGACATTAATGGTGACGTTGAGTTAACTCACTTAGCGATTCGCCACGGAATGCTGGACACCGAGACCCTTTAGCGTGAATCCTCCTTTCGATTCGGCTTCCTTTCTCAAGACAGTAACTCATCAGCCCGGCGTTTACAGAATGTACAACGCCGAAGCTGTTGTAATCTACGTAGGTAAAGCCAAAGACCTTAAAAAGCGCCTTTCAAGCTACTTTCGAAAAAAAGTAGACAGTGAGAAAACTCGCGCGCTTGTCAGTAATATCGCCAAAATAGACGTCACGGTGACTCACACTGAGACAGAAGCGCTGATCTTAGAGCATAACTACATCAAGCAGTATTTACCGAAATACAATGTGTTGCTGCGAGATGATAAGTCTTACCCTTATATCTTTATTAGCGGTCATAAGCACCCACGGCTTTCTATCCACCGTGGCGCCAAGAAGCGCAAAGGTGAATATTTTGGCCCCTACCCAGATTCTGGTGCAGTAAGAGAAACATTGCATTTGCTGCAAAAGATATTTCCTGTGCGCCAGTGTGAAGACACTGTCTATTCCAACCGAACGCGCCCATGTTTGATGTACCAAATTGGTCGTTGTGCAGGACCATGCGTTAATACCATCATTTCTGATGAAGAATATGCAGAGTTGGTTGGCTTTGTGCGAATGTTTTTGCAAGGCAAAGATCAGCAAGTACTCAAACAACTGATCGAGAAAATGGAAGTTGCCAGTCAGCAATTGCGCTTTGAAGATGCCGCTAAATTTCGCGATCAAATCCAAGCGATTAGGCGTGTTCAAGAGCAGCAGTACGTCTCAGAAGACAGCATGGATGATATGGATGTACTCGGGTTTGCTCAGGAGAATGGTATCGCGTGTATCCATATCCTGATGATACGCCAAGGCAAAGTGCTTGGTAGCCGTAGCCATTTTCCGAAAATCCCACAAAATACAAGCCAGCAGGAAGTGTTCGATAGTTTTCTGACTCAATACTATTTGAGCCATAACGAAGCACGTACAATTCCTTCTCGTATTATTTTGAATCAAGAGTTGGCAGAAGATATTGCGCCAATACAGAAAGCGTTAAGTGAAGTGGCAGGCCGTAAGGTTCATTTTCATACGTCGCCAACTGGCTCTCGAGCAAGGTATCTCAAGCTTTCGAACACGAATGCACTAACGGCGATTACCACCAAAATCAATCACAAGATGACAATTAATCAGCGTTTTCATGCGCTTCGCGAAACATTGAAGTTGGAGTCTATAGCTCGAATGGAATGTTTTGATATCTCCCATACGATGGGGGAAAGCACGATTGCGTCATGTGTGGTGTTCAACAACGAAGGCCCCGTAAAGCAAGAGTATCGTCGCTACAACATTACTGGGATTACCGGTGGTGATGATTACGCAGCAATGGGACAAGCGTTGGAGCGCCGTTATTCGAAGCAATTGGACGTAGAGAAAATTCCCGACATCATCTTTATCGATGGCGGTAAAGGTCAGTTAAATCGTGCGCATGACATCATTTCGCAATATTGGGGGGATTGGCCAAAGCGTCCCATCATGATTGGTATTGCAAAAGGCGTTACTCGCAAACCAGGTTTAGAAACGCTGATTACAGTCGATGGGGAGGAGTTTCATTTACCAAGCGATGCTCCTGCGCTGCACCTTATCCAACATATTCGTGATGAAAGCCATAACCATGCTATAGCGGGGCACCGTGCTAAGCGAGGTAAAACCAGACGTACGAGTGCACTCGAAGGGATTGAGGGAATCGGCCCTAAACGACGTCAGGCGTTACTCAAGTACATGGGTGGGTTACAAGAACTTAAACGTGCAAGTGTCGAAGAAATCGCCAAAGTACCGGGAATAAGTCACTCTTTAGCAGAAATTATTTTCCAAGCATTGAAACAATAAGGAAAATCGCGCAACATTAAGCCGCAATGTGTAAGAGAATAATAAAATGCGTTTGAATATCCCGAACATTCTGTCTCTTCTTAGACTGTTCCTAATCCCTGTTTTTGTGGTTGTCTTTTATCTACCTTATTCATGGGCACCGTTTGCAGCAGCAATGGTGTTTTGGGTAGCGGGTTTTACTGACTGGCTTGACGGCATGTTGGCCCGTAAACTTGGCCAAACTTCTCGTTTTGGCGCGTTTATTGATCCTGTCGCTGATAAAGTGCTAGTGGCAACGGCATTGATTCTAATCACGGAACATTATCATTCAATTTGGGTGACCATTCCTGCGGTAACGATGATTGCGCGAGAAATCATTATCTCAGCATTGCGAGAATGGATGGCTGAAATCGGTAAGCGAGCAAGTGTTGCGGTATCTTGGGTTGGCAAAGTAAAAACTGTTTCGCAAATGTTCGCCTTATGGGTGTTGATATGGCGTTACGATGAATGGATGGTTTGGCTAGGCTTTGCGGCCTTGTATGTGGCAACTTTCTTGACATATTGGTCAATGATTCAATATTTGGCTGCTGCGAAAGACGATCTGTTGAATGAAGAGCACCATTAAATTCTGATGTTAGAAAGCAGGCTTAATAGCCTGCTTTTTTGTATCTAAGACAATCTACAGCATTTTTTGGCTTCTCTCGCTTTTCAATGCTTGCTAACGGCCATGTTTGCAATTTGTATCTGGGGCTTTTGCTTCGATAGAGTTCTATTTGTGATCTAAGTCTTGTTTTTGTCCTTGGAGAGTCTTAGAGAGGCGAGTCTTCTGATTATTAATACTTCAATGCACGCAACGCACGGCCAGCAGTGTAAGGCGTAGCCAAAGTTTTATGATAAACAAGTGTATTTAAGCGATTTTTAGTATTAAAACTAAGCAATCCATCGTCTTTCGCACAAATTCTAGTCAAACGATTTAAAAAAATAAAAATAGTGTTGACTCGATCGCTCGAATCCGTAGAATGCATCCCGTACCCAAGAGAGCGCGGCTCAAAAGGGTTGTGAAAAAGCTTAGCTTTATTCACAAATTAGGCGCCTTGGCAGAGTGGCTATGCAGCGGATTGCAAATCCGTGGACCTCGGTTCGACTCCGGGAGGCGCCTCCATTATTCTTTTGAGAGCGAATGGCTTTCGAGAATGAATGCGACACTAGCTCAGTTGGTAGAGCGCAACCTTGCCAAGGTTGAGGTCACGAGTTCGAACCTCGTGTGTCGCTCCAAGTTTTATTGATATGGCATTAGCGGTATCAGATGGTGTTTTACTTTTCTGTAAAGGCATCACAAAGAATATTTGTGTGCCCTGGTGGTGGAATTGGTAGACACAAGGGATTTAAAATCCCTCGACGTTCGCGTTGTGCCGGTTCAAGTCCGGCCCGGGGCACCATCTCATATTAAATGCGACACTAGCTCAGTTGGTAGAGCGCAACCTTGCCAAGGTTGAGGTCACGAGTTCGAACCTCGTGTGTCGCTCCAGATTTAAGGCCTAACATGAAAATGTTAGGCCTTTTTCGTATTTTTTGAAAATCTCAAACTTCTTTTCTGTCACAGACTTCGTTAAGTAACGAACCCTTTGTCTCATTGACTCAAGTGATTGTTCATTCTGCCATTGCAAAGCATCTTAGCCATTCCTACTAGTCTATGTTTAAACCATCACTTGTGGAGAATAACCACTCTTGAACCAGGCAAAGCTGTGACGAGAATGCTATCTTTTTAAATGTTCCGGATATAGAAAGGAATGTTTTACGATTAAGCAGCACAACCTTAAACCTCTGTTTAGATGAGGTGATGATATCTCAAGAATATTTGTTTAAATAACAGCTATTTGAGAGAAGCAGAAAAGCATAGCTCATGAATATGAACATGTGAGTTGCAATGGGGTATGTTTTGTTGTGATTTACATCACTGTTACTAATATGAAAAATCGTTGCCAGAAGATTTTATTTTGTGATAAATTCGCGCGCAATCTCGGAGCGTAATTAACAACGTTTGATCTCTGGGGGATACGCGTAGTGACCATTCAAGCTGATTGTGACACTGCGTAGGGTAGGTATCGGCAAAGCCTTTTGTCGATAGACGGGATACTAATGCTGTAAACGCGGCATATTAATGGGAAACCCAACATTGAAACCTTTGAATAAACACACACTAATCAGCTTCATACTGCCGAAATGTCCTGTTTTACAAAACGGGTGCATTACAGAACCTTGATTAATCCCTTTTACATATAAAGCCGCGAGTATCGTGGTGGATGATCTGTATTTGTCATTTATGCACTGACAAATGCGGAGGGGTATTCACACCTCCTGTAATTTCATTCTAATGATTATTAATACAGGATACAGAATTATTATAATTCAAGGGATTATGTAGTATGAGCACTGCCTTTGAAGTCGATAGCAATATCGCAAACATTTTTTCGTCTCAGGTTCCTATCGTTGAGGGAACGTATGACTTAACGCCAGATCAAGTATTGATTGATCAGGCTGAGCATGAATCTGAAGTACGTTCTTATCCACGTCGTTTGCCGATCGCAATTAAACAAGCCTTTGGGTGCTTGGTTGAAGATACGCGTGGACAGATCTTTCTAGACTGCCTTGCGGGGGCAGGCACTCTAGCTTTGGGGTATAACCATCCTGAAATAAACCAAGCTCTGAAAGAGCAATTAGATTCAGGACTGCCATATCAGACGCTAGATATTGCAACATCAGCAAAAACGACGTTTATTCAATCTGTTAAATCTTTTCTTCCTCAAGAGTTAAGCGAGAACAGCGTTATCCAATTTTGTGGCCCGTCTGGAGCTGATGCGGTTGAAGCTGCTATCAAGCTCGCGAAACAGACTACCGGTCGCAACACTATGTTTGCCTTCCGTGGCGCATACCATGGTATGACTAATGGTACGATGGGGATGATGGGTAACTTAGGCACGAAAGCGCGTCGAACTGGTTTGATGTCGGATGTGCACTTTATGCCTTTCCCATACAACCTGCGTTGTCCTTTTGGGCTTGGCGGTGATGAAGGTGCGAAAGCAAGTATTCGCTATATCGATCGTCTTTTAAACGATGATGAGTCAGGCATTATGAAGCCTGCCGCGATTATCGTGGAGCCAGTGCAAGGTGAGGGTGGTGTTGTTCCTGCGCCAGCATTCTGGCTACGAGAGTTACGTCGTATTTGTGATGAACACGGTATCTTACTGATCTTCGATGAGATCCAGTGTGGTGTTGGTAAAACTGGCTACAATTTCGCGTTCGAAGAGTCGGGCATTGTTCCAGATATTCTGTGTTTATCAAAAGCAATTGGCGGTGGATTACCAATGTCGCTATTGGTTATCAATAAGCAACATGATACATGGAAGCCGGGCGAGCACACAGGTACATTTCGTGGTAACCAGTTAGCCATGGTCTCTGGTGCGAAAGCATTAGAAATTATCCAGCGTGATAATCTTGTTGAGCATGCCAATATTGCGGGTCAGTACTTGCGCTACGGCCTTGAAAGTATTCAAAAGCGTGTGAACTGTATCGCAGAGGTTCGTGGCAAAGGTTTGATGCTAGGCGTGGAGATTAAAACTCCAAACGGTGAGCTCAATAAATTTGGTGAACCTCAAGCGGATAGTGAACTTACACTTTCTATTCAACGCGCAGCACTCGAGCGTGGCTTGATCGTTGAGAAAGGTGGACGCGAAGGCGCAGTAATTCGTTTCCTTCCTCCTCTTATCATCTCGTTTGAGCAAATCGACTTTGCTTTACGTGTATTTGAAGACGCGATTTTAGCCGCTGGCGGTAGTCACATCGAAACTCAGCCACAAGATGAATGGAAGAAGCATTTCATCCACACTGGAGAGATGGGCAGCAATGAATTTGCTTCGGTGATGAATCACACTACTACGGCAATGAAGTCAGTGTTTGAACAAGTGACTGCACCGTATTCAGGTATGGATCCAAAAGCATTGGAAGCAGCAATTCACGACGTTGATCTTGATAATGGAAATGCGCCTCTTAAATCCGTTATCGACGATGCTGCTGATCTGGTCGCGAAAAACGCAATTTTTACTCAACATCCAGATTGTATTGCTCACCTGCATACTCCACCGTTGATGCCAGCGATTGCGGCAGAGGCAATGATTGCGGCTTTGAACCAGTCGATGGACTCATGGGATCAAGCTTCATCAGCGACTTATGTTGAACAGAAAGTTGTGAACTGGCTATGCGATAAATATGAGTTAGGTGAAAAAGCGGACGGTATCTTCACGAGCGGCGGCACGCAAAGTAACCAAATGGGTTTGATGCTTGCGCGAGATTGGATTGCTGACAAACTCAGTGCACACTCAATTCAAAAGCTTGGCCTTCCTGAATACGCAGACAAGCTACGTATTGTATGTTCGAAAAAATCCCACTTCACGGTTCAAAAATCAGCGTCTTGGATGGGATTGGGGGAAAAAGCGGTCATGGCCGTCGATGCTAATGCCGATGGAACGATGGATGTCACTAAGTTAGACGAAGTTCTCAATCAGGCCAAAGCAGAAGGTTTAATCCCATTTGCCATTGTTGGCACTGCGGGTACAACGGATCACGGTGCTATTGATGACTTAGACTTTATCGCCGATATCGCAGCGAAACATGACATGTGGATGCACGTCGACGGTGCATACGGTGGAGCTCTGATTCTAAGTAGCCAAAAAGCGCGTCTGAAAGGTTGTGAGCGTGCACATTCCATCAGCGTAGACTTCCATAAGCTGTTTTACCAAACCATCAGTTGTGGTGCGCTATTGGTAAATGACAAGTCTAACTTTAAATTCCTGCTTCACCATGCAGACTATTTGAACCGCGAACACGACGAACTACCGAACTTGGTGGATAAGTCTATTGCGACAACTAAGCGTTTTGATGCGCTCAAAGTGTTTATGACGATGCAAAGCGTAGGGCCAAAAGCCCTAGGCGATATGTATGATCATTTGCTTGAACAGACGCTTGAAGTGGCGGACATGATTCGAGATAACAAACACTTTGAGTTGTTGGCTGAACCATCACTATCTACGGTTCTGTTCCGCGCGACACATGAATCAGCGGATCTTGATGAACTGAACAAAACGTTGCGCTTAGAAGCGTTAACACGCGGTATCGCGGTATTGGGTGAAACCATTGTCGACGATAAAACTGCATTGAAATTTACGATTTTGAACCCGTGTCTGACGACGGTGGACTTTGAATCTTTGCTCTCAAAAATCAATACGCTAGCGGCAGAGCTAGTTTAACAAAGGTAACGGAAAACTATGGCAATTCTACAGATTGGTGCAGGCGGCGTTGGCTGGGTAGTTGCACATAAAGCAGCACAAAACAACGACGTTCTGGGTGATATCACAATCGCATCACGTACCGTAGGTAAGTGTGAGAAAATCATCGAATCGATTCAGAAGAAAAACAATCTGAAAGATTCAACTAAGAAATTAGAAGCGCGAGCGGTAAACGCGGACGACGTAGATTCTTTAGTTGCTTTAATTAAAGAAGTACAACCTGACTTAGTGATCAACGCAGGTCCTCCTTGGGTGAACATGTCTATTATGGAAGCATGTTACCAAGCTAAAGTGTCATACCTTGATACATCTGTTGCGGTTGATTTGTGCTCTGAAGGCCAACAAGTACCTCAAGCTTACGATTGGCAGTGGGGTTACCGTGAGAAGTTTGAAGAAGCGGGCATTACAGGTATTCTTGGTGCTGGTTTCGATCCGGGCGTAGTATCGGTGTTTGCCGCATACGCAGTGAAACATCTGTTCGATGAAATCGATACTATCGACGTAATGGATGTAAACGCAGGCGACCACGGTAAGAAGTTCGCAACTAACTTTGATCCAGAAACGAACATGCTTGAGATTCAAGGCGATTCGTTCTACTGGGAAAACGGCGAGTGGAAACAAGTACCTTGTCACTCACGTATGCTTGAGTTTGAATTCCCGAATTGTGGTTCACACAAAGTGTACTCAATGGCGCACGACGAAGTTCGATCTATGCAAGAGTTCATCCCGGCGAAACGCATCGAATTCTGGATGGGCTTTGGTGACCGTTACCTAAACTACTTCAATGTGATGCGCGACATCGGTCTACTCAGCCCAGATCCACTAACGCTTCATGACGGTACGGTTGTTCAACCTTTGCACGTGCTAAAAGCACTACTACCAGATCCAACATCACTCGCGCCAGGCTACACTGGCCTAACGTGTATCGGTACTTGGGTTCAAGGTAAGAAAGATGGTAAAGAGCGCAGTGTATTTATTTACAACAACGCTGATCACGAAGTCGCATACGAAGATGTTGAACACCAAGCTATCTCATACACCACTGGCGTACCAGCGATCACTGCGGCTTTGCAGTTCTTCCGTGGCAAATGGGCAGACAAAGGCGTGTTCAACATGGAGCAGCTAGATCCAGACCCATTCCTAGAAACCATGCCATCTATTGGTCTAGATTGGCATGTTCAAGAACTGGATCCAGGACAACCTGTTATCCATAAATTGAAGTAAGAATTTAGCGACTCTTATTTGTACGTTTAAGCCGATGCACTTGCGTCGGCTTTGTTCGATTTTATAGTGTCTTTGCTAAGGCGAAGGGACGTAAGGTATCAAAATGCAACAAAACGAACTAAAAACGCCATACTTCATGATCAATGAAGACAAGCTGATTGAGAACCTAGAGAAAGCAAAACAGCTAAAAGACATCTCTGGTGTGAAGCTTGTATTAGCACTGAAGTGCTTCTCAACATGGGGTGTATTCGACATCATCAAGCCTTACCTAGACGGAACAACAAGTTCTGGCCCGTTTGAAGTGAAGCTTGGCTACGAAACGTTCGGTGGTGAGACACACGCATACAGTGTGGGTTACAGCGAAGATGACGTTCGCGATGTGGCGGACATCTGTGACAAGATGATCTTTAACTCTCAGTCACAGCTAGCGGCTTATCGTCATATTGTCGAAGGCAAAGCATCGATTGGCTTGCGCCTAAACCCAGGTGTGAGCTATGCAGGGCAAGACTTAGCAAACCCAGCGCGTCAATTCTCTCGTCTTGGTGTTCAGGCTGATCACATCAAACCGGAAATTTTTGATGGTATTGATGGCGTAATGTTCCACATGAACTGTGAGAACAAAGACGTGGATGCGTTTATCGGCTTACTCGATGCTATTTCAGATCAGTTTGGCGAGTACCTAGATAAGCTGGACTGGGTAAGCATGGGCGGCGGCGTGTTCTTCACATGGCCGGGGTACGATATCGAGAAGTTGGGGTTAGCACTTAAAGCGTTCTCAGAGAAACACGGCGTACAAATGTATTTAGAGCCGGGTGAAGCGATAATTACTAAGACAACTGATCTCGTTGTAACAGTGGTTGATATTGTAGAGAACGTAAAGAAGACGGCGATTGTCGATTCAGCCACAGAAGCTCACCGCTTAGATACGTTGATCTACAATGAGCCAGCGTCAATTCTTGAAGCATCTGAAAATGGTGAACATGAGTATGTGATCGGCTCGTGCTCTTGTTTGGCTGGTGACCAGTTCTGCGTGGCGAACTTCGAACAGCCTCTAGAGATAGGACAGCGTCTGCATATTCTAGATAGTGCCGGTTACACCATGGTGAAACTGAACTGGTTTAACGGTCTACGTATGCCGTCGGTCTACTGTGAACGCTCGAATGGTGACATTCAAAAACTGAATGAATTTGACTACTCTGATTTCAAACGTTCACTGTCTCAGTGGTCAGTGAAATAAAACGTATTGAGTATTAGAACGACAAAGAGCAGCTGAATTGCTGCTCTTTTTATTGGGGAAGCGTTAAAGGTATGCAGTTAGCTTTCTACAATTACACGAGTGTCTTCACTCAGAGATTCTAACTCATTGGCTATGTCTTCAATTTCTAGCTCGCTAGGTAGTTTTATCGCCATTTTAGCGCTGAATAAGCTAGAGCTTACCCCTCCGCCTCCAGCAATGAATACACGCTGACAATCCATATCTAAAATTGAGATACCTTGATTATCGAGAACGTGAGTAATTTCATTCACAATACCCGCTCTATCGTTGGCATCTAAACGAAGTTGGAAGATAGTGTCTTCACGATATGAATGAGGTTCAGAGTCGACGAACCTAACAACAAGAGTCTGACAAGAAGAGAACGCCTGTTTAACGATGTCGGCATTTTCTCTTGGAAGCTCTACTTTGATGACACCTGCAACTTGGTCTTCGATAAAGTTTACTTTGCTGATCAGCCATTTCCCGCCGTTTTCGTGTGTGATTGCAGCGAGCTCTTTAATCGTGGCGGGTGACGCTTGTCCGACAAAATTAACAATAAATACGGTGTTCATAATGTCCCCTCCTGGAATCAAGGTTTGGACGCAGTACGAATAAACGTGCTACTTAAGTTATTGGAATAAATCCTTTTATTTAGTGTAGGTGCTAAGGGCGGGTAATGTTTGATGAAAGTCAATTTTTAACACTAATTCGTGATGCAAATAATTAAAACAATGTTCAGAGCACAAAAAAAGCAGCCATCGTAAGGCTGCTTTTTACCGAGTATCAACTTAGGATTAGAAGGTTACTTTTAACTCGACACCATAAAATTGACTGTCATAGTTTGCGCCTGCGTCCATGGCGAATTTTGCAACATCTTGGTTTCCAAACCAAGGTGATGAATTGAATTGTAGTTCTGCACTACCGCCCCATGCATCAGTTACCCAATAATGAATATGTCCAACAGGGTTTAAGAAGAAGAGCGAAACATCACCTGCGGTTTCAGAGCCCATAACTTCGCCGCCGTTTGCAATAATGTCTTGCTCAGCCGTTAACATCATTTCACCAACAACAGCACCAAAGAATGGTGTGATAAAAATATCCTGCCAAGATGGTACTTCTGCGAACGCCTCCACGCCATACTCCCAAAAGAACGTCGACATAGTTGCGGAGTACAAAAACGACTGAAATTCATTATAGCCAGCGTGACGTGCTGCCGTGTAGTAAACGCCGCCAAAATATGGGTGCATGATGTAGTTGAGGACATGTTCATCGCGATCCCAAACAGGGCCGTCAGAGACATTATCTTTCCACTTTTGCCCCAACTTACTCATGTCTCGGTCTTCTTCGTCCCATTTGGTGATACTTTCTGGAAGAAAAGTCATCATGCCTACGGTCGCGATACTGAGACCTAGAATGGTGTAGGTTTGACCCATCAGGTAATCCCAGTCTTTATCTTGAGGGATGATGAGATGTTTAGGCTGAAGCCCTGCGTCAAGGTTTAGCGAATCATCATTATTCTGTTCATACATAACACCGCGATTTTGAGCCTCGAAGGTGTACAGAGTCGTCGTTTCGCAGTAACCTGACAAGCAATCAGGTGTGTAAGAAAACTCTGTATGACGGCTTAGATCATAGTGACTTGCGTGCGCAAGCGCTGACGAAGCCAAGCAAAGGCCTGTTAGAGTCGTCTTGAACATGGATGATTTTGACACAAAGGTCTCCGAGTTAATGGTGTATGTTCGGGCTCGTAATTATCCCTCAAAACATCAATCATTTAAACACTTGACCCTTATTTAGTCCCAACAAACCTCGGCGAGATTTGTCCAAATAAAAAGAAAAATAAGCGCTATAACGAAAATAGGATTGTGCTTACGTTCAGGAGTCAGTTGTGAAAATAGCAATGCTTAGTACTGGTGAGGAAGTCCTCCACGGTGATATTGTTGATACTAATGCGGCATGGTTGTCTAGCCTGTTTTATCAACATGGATTTGGCTTAACAAAGCGCTCAACGGTTGGTGATAGCCTATCGAGTTTGGTTGAAGAGTTTTTAATGCTCAGCTTTAACAACGATGTGGTTATTGTTAATGGTGGTTTAGGCCCTACAACGGATGACATGAGTGCTGCCGCCGCCGCGAGAGCCGCCGATTGTAAACTGGTGCTATTCCAAGAGTGGTTGCAGCATCTAGAAAGTTTGTATGCTCGACGTGGCATCCCTATGCCGGACAGTAATTTAAAGCAAGCAATGCTGCCAGAAACGGCAGAGATATTGGACAACCCGATAGGCACTGCTTGCGGTTTCAAAATGCTGATTAATGATGCCATTTTTTATTTCACACCGGGTGTACCAAGTGAATTTAAGCTCATGGCAGAGACGCAAATTCTTCCCGATCTGAGAAGAGTGTTTCCCGATGTTCAAGGTTCATGTTGTAGTCGAATCTACACGTTTGGTCTGTCTGAATCCGGTATTTCAGATAAGCTAGATCAGCTAAAACTTCCTCAAGGCTATGAGCTAGGGTATCGCTCTTACTTGCCTTTTATTGAAGTGAAACTTTTTGGTCCTTCAGATCAGATTGAACAGCGTTTGAAACTAGTACAGATAATTAATAAACACCTTGAGAGTAATACCGTTAGTATTGACTTACCTATGGTTGAAAATGTCGGCCAGTTGTTGGTCGATAAAGGACTAACGGTGTCGACCTCCGAAAAAAGTAGCGGAGGATACTTAACGTACTGGCTAAACGGCGATGAAAACGCTGAAAAGCAACTAGGGCATGGTTGGATACTACCGAGCCTGACTCAAGCGATGGCCAACAGCGGAGATCCATTAGCAGAGACGTTTGCTCTGGCTGGCGCTACGCGAGAGAAGTGTGGGACGGATTTATCACTCGTTACTGGCCATATTGAAGAGGGTGTTTTTTCCGTCGCTTTATCGACACCGTCAGGCGAGTGGGGAGCATTATATAAACTCTCGAAAAAGTATCAGCGCAGTGATCAAGTTAAAGTGATCAGCACGGCAGCACTAGACTTGTTGCGTCGCTACCTAGAACGTAAACCGATGTTTGCGCATTATGCATTTTTAGAGAAAGTTAAAGAGATGCACCTCCCGAGCAGTGCTTTATAACCAAAGCTCTATACAGTAGTCTGAGAGACAAAACACAGAGACAAAAAAGCCAAGGTGATTACCTTGGCTTTTGCATTTTATACCGTCGAGTCAACGTTATGCGCGCTGCTTTTCTTTCATCGCGTAGTTAACGCCGCTAAGTGACAAATCTGATTTTGCTTTACAGATACAAGGTAATATTTCATCACTTTGTGTGTAAGCCATGGCAAAACCAACATACTCCACTTCACCAGACTCCAATTTGCAGCGACAGGCGCCGCAGTGCCCATCACGGCAGTTGTATTCTGGTAATAGGCCAGCTTGCTCCATTGTTTCCAAAATCGTATTGGAAGGGTTGGATTCAATGCTGATCAGTTTGTTGATTTTGAGTGTTGCCATTACAGCTCGAATCCTTCGAAGTCATCTGCGCGAACTTCATTGTCAATTTGACCCACAAGGTAAGAAGAGATTTCTGCTTCTTGAGGCGCAACTTGAACGTTATCTGAAGACAACCAAGCGTTAATCCATGGAATTGGGTTAGTTGTTGCTTCTGGATACGCTGCTGGTAGACCTACCGCTTGCATACGAATATTTGTGATGTATTCAACGTATTGGCTTAGGATGTCTTTGTTTAGACCGATCATAGAGCCATCTTTGAATAGATACTCTGCCCACTCTTTTTCTTGCTCAGCCGCTTCTTTGAATAGGTCAAAACAGTCCTGTTTTGCCTCTTCTGCGATTTGCATGAAAGTGAAGTCATCTTGACCGTTACGTAGCAGGTTGATCATGTGCTGCGTGCCATTTAAGTGAAGTGCTTCGTCACGAGCGATCAGCTTGATGATTTTCGCGTTACCTTCCATTAGTTCGCGTTCTGCGAAAGCGAAAGAACATGCGAAACTTACGTAAAAACGAATAGCTTCTAATGCGTTAACAGACATCAGACAGATGTACAGCTTCTTCTTAAGATCGTACAGACTAACCTTAACCGTTTCACCGTTAAGGACATGCTCACCTTCACCGTAGCGATGGTAATCATTCGTCGCTTGAATCAAATCGTCGTAGTAGTGCGCGATGTCTTTTGCACGCTTCAGAATGTGCTCGTTCTCAACGATATCATCAAACACTACAGCAGGGTCGTTCACGATGTTACGAATAATGTGTGTGTAAGAACGAGAGTGAATCGTTTCAGAGAAAGACCAAGTCTCAATCCAAGTCTCTAGTTCTGGTAGAGACACAAGCGGCAGCAGTGCCACGTTAGGGCTGCGGCCTTGGATAGAGTCAAGAAGCGTTTGGTACTTCAAGTTAGAGATGAAGATGTGCTTCTCGTGATCTGGCAGTTTGTTGTAATCGATACGGTCGCTAGATACGTCTACTTCTTCTGGACGCCAGAAGAAAGAAAGTTGTTTCTCGATAAGTTTTTCGAAAATCTCAAACTTTTGTTGGTCGTAACGTGCAACGTTTACTGATTGACCTAGGAACATTGGTTCCTTCAATTGGTCATTCTTTTTTTGGTTAAAAGTACTGTAAGCCATAATGCCTCAATTCCTTTTAAACCTCCCCGTAAGGGGGAGGTTATCGATAGTCTGTCTTTACGGGTTCGCTAGGTACGGGAAGATTAAATCTTACAACCGCCGCCAGCACAATCGTCATCTTGTGGTTGAACAGCGTCTTTCTGTTCATCTTTCGCGCCATCACGAGTGTTGTGGTAGTAAAGCGTTTTCACACCAAACTTATACGCTGTTAGCAGGTCTTGAAGTAGTTTCTTCATTGGAACCTTGCCAGTCTCGTAACGTGACGGGTCGTAGTTAGTATTAGCAGAGATAGCTTGGTCAACAAACTTCTGCATAATACCCACAAGGTGTAGATAACCGTCGTTCGAACCGATATTCCAAAGCAGTTCATAGCTGTCTTTAAGTTCTGTGAACTCAGGTACAACTTGCTTCAGGATACCGTCTTTCGAAGCTTTTACTGAAACGTAACCACGTGGTGGCTCAATACCGTTAGTTGCGTTTGAAATCTGAGAAGAAGTCTCAGAAGGCATTAGTGCAGTCAGTGTTGAGTTACGTAGGCCGTGCTCCATAATTTCTTTACGTAGGCTGTCCCAGTCGTAGTGCAGCGCTTCGTCACAAATTAGATCGATATCTTTCTTATACGTATCAATCGGCAGTAAGCCTTTCGCGTAGTTCGTCTCGTCGAATGAAGGACACTTACCTTGTTCTTTCGCCAGTGCTACAGATGCTTTCAATAGGTAGTACTGCATTGCTTCGAACGTACGGTGAGTTAGGCCGTTCGCGCTACCGTCAGAGTATTTCACGCCATTCTTCGCTAAGTAGTAAGCAAAGTTAATCACACCAACACCTAGCGTACGACGGTTCATAGTCGATTTGTATGCCGCTGGTAGAGGGTAATCTTGGTAATCAAGCAGTGCATCTAACGCACGAACAACAAGATCGGATAGCTCTTCGAAATCATCTAGAGACTTGATAGCACCTAAGTTGAATGCAGAAAGCGTACACAGTGCGATCTCGCCTGAGTCATCTTCAACGTTAGTTAATGGTTTCGTTGGTAGTGCGATTTCTAAACATAGGTTCGACTGACGAACTGGAGCAACTTCAGAATCAAATGGGCTGTGAGTATTACAGTGGTCCACGTTCTGGATGTAGATACGACCCGTTGATGCACGCTCTTGCATTAGCAGAGTGAACATTTCAATCGCTTTAACCGTTTCTTTCTTGATTGAAGGATCGTTCTCGTACTTCACGTATAGACGCTCAAACTCTTCTTGGTTTTCGAAGAATGCGTCGTACAGACCAGGTACATCAGATGGTGAGAATAGCGTAATATTGCCGCCTTCAACTAAACGTTGGTACATCAGTTTGTTTAACTGAACACCGTAGTCCATGTGACGAACACGGTTTTCTTCAACACCACGGTTGTTCTTAAGTACCATTAGTGAGCGTGCTTCACCGTGCCACATTGGGTAGAACACAGTAGCTGCGCCACCACGTACACCACCTTGTGAACAACATTTTACTGCTGTTTGGAAGTACTTGTAGAACGGAATACAACCAGTGTGGAATGCTTCACCACCGCGAATCTCTGAGCCTAATGCACGGATACGACCTGCGTTGATACCAATACCAGCGCGCTGAGATACGTAACGAACAATTGAGCTTGCTGTTGCGTTAATAGAATCAAGACTGTCGCCACACTCGATCAGAACACATGAGCTGAACTGGCGAGTAGGGGTACGCACGCCAGACATAATTGGCGTAGGTAGAGAAATCTTAAATGTCGATGTCGCATCGTAGAAACGTTTGATGTAATCAAGACGTGTCGCTTTTGGATATTTCGCAAATAAGCACGCTGCTACAAGGATGTATAAGAACTGAGCACTTTCGTAAATTTGGCCCGTAACACGGTTCTGTACGAAGTACTTACCCTCTAGCTGCTTAACTGCCGCGTATGAGAAATTTAGGTCGCGTTTATGGTCGAGGTACGCATCAAGTTCGTCGAGTTCTGCTTTTGTGTAGTCTTCTAGAATATGTTGATCGTACTTACCCATATCGACGAGGCGAGACACGTGATCATAAAGCGTTGGTGGCTCGTATTGGCCATACGCTTTTTTACGCAGATGGAATACCGCTAGGCGAGCAGCTAGGTATTGGTAATCCGGAGTCTCTTCAGAGATCAGGTCTGCCGCAGACTTGATGATTGTCTCGTGAATATCTGTCGTTGTGATGCCGTCGTAAAACTGGATGTGAGCGCGAAGTTCTACTTGAGAAACCGAAACATTATCTAGACCTTCTGCAGCCCAAGTGATAACGCGGTGGATTTTATCCAGATCGATACTTTCTTTACGGCCATCACGCTTGGTGACGGTAAGTTGTTGGTTCATTCTGCTTTATTTCCCTAAGAAAACTGATAAAAGCCGTATTTTTGTTTGTTTATGTGCAATATGAGTAAAGCTTGCGGCGGCTTTGTGATCAAAGTCTATCTATATATTGTCGCTTAAACACAACATATAGGGGTTCATTTGTTTGCGGGTTACAAGATAGTGCTATTACACTGATTTATCAAGGTACAGATCGGGGATGACTTGTGGATAACTGACAAAATGAAAAAAATCAGTAAGTGAACACTAACCGATGAGAAAAGGGCAGACTTGAATGGTTAAAAGTACGGTTTCGAGATCGGTTTAGAAATAACCGCATGCAAAAATATTTTCCTTGATCTTTGGCCGTTTTTATCTACGAAAAATGGCTTGGTCAAAATGGAATCTAGAGCACGAATTTTAGCCATAAAAAGACAAAAAAAGCGGCAACTTTGTGCTACCGCTTCCGATTCATTTTCTTTAAAAAATGTCAATCACAAAACTCATTTTTTAACTTAATAGCGTTCAGTATTTTTTAGTATGAACGATGTAGTTTACATCTACATTACGACCGAGTTTGTAGCTGTCATTTAGAGGGTTGTAATGAAGCCCAGTAATGCCCATTTCCGTCAGGTCAGTTTGGTCTATCATCTTCATCATTTCGGCTGGCTTGATAAACTTATCGTGCTCATGAGTGCCTTCAGGAACAATCTTAAGAAGCTTCTCAGCACCGACAATAGCAAATAAGTACGACTTAATGTTTCGGTTCAAAGTTGAGAAAAACACGTGACCACCGGGTTTGACTAGCGCAGCACAAGAGCGGATAACGGAGAGAGGATCTGGAACGTGTTCAAGCATCTCCATACAAGTCACGACATCGTAAGTTCCTGCGTTTTCTATAGCGTGGTCTTCTATTGTGCTCTGAATGTAGGTCAGTTGAGTGCCTGTTTCTAATGCATGTAGTCGCGCGACTTCTAATGGTTCTTTACCCATATCAAGCCCCGTCACAATAGCGCCTTCTTTTGCCATGCTTTCAGCAAGAATGCCACCACCACAGCCGACATCAAGTGTTCGCTTGCCAAACAAGCCATTTGCTTTTTCAAGTACATAGTTCAAACGAAGTGGGTTAATTTGATGAAGCGGCTTAAACTCGCCTTCTAAATCCCACCATCGAGAAGCCATGTCCTCGAATTTCTTAATTTCACTTGGGTCGACGTTTTGTGCTTTAGTCATAATTGGTTTTATTGCATTCAATCTGAGTCCTTTAGAGGGCGCCAGTATACTCCAACGTTTTACACCCAAACAACCTCGATGTGCTTAGTTAAGGGACAATGACAGAGTTCACTGGCGCGGCAATCGAGACAGGTGCCTGTAATTTTTAAAGCGCTAGCTATTGTTTTTGGTTCATCCTTGAACTAGTGCCAGTGACAATAACTCTAAAACCTGCATTTTCGCGTTGTGTGGTTAAAGGAATTTACCTCGCTTTTCCGCGTAAAGAGTCCGATTTTGCTCAATATTGACCGAAATATAACCACTAATCAGAAAGATATGGGATGAGTGTGCAAATTCTCGACATTTGATTCATAACCAAGCTCACAACCTGATAAAAGGAGAGGGAAAGTGATGCCGAAGTGATGAATTGTGTGTTATATTTTTGCACCTTACACGTATCGTAATTACGATCAGATAATAGAGGGATAATGGCTCTATGAGCGATTTAGCTAAAGAGATCACGCCCGTAAACATTGAAGATGAGCTTAGAGGTTCATATCTAGACTATGCGATGTCAGTCATCGTGGGTCGTGCTCTTCCAGATGTGCGTGATGGCCTAAAACCAGTACACCGCCGCGTTTTATTCGCGATGAACGTACTAGGCAACGATTGGAACAAACCATATAAAAAATCAGCCCGTGTTGTCGGCGACGTAATCGGTAAATATCACCCACATGGTGATAGTGCTGTGTACGACACAATCGTACGTATGGCTCAGCCGTTCTCGCTTCGTTACATGCTGGTCGATGGTCAAGGTAACTTTGGCTCGATCGATGGCGACTCTGCTGCGGCAATGCGTTACACCGAAGTTCGAATGGCAAAAATTGCCCATGAACTATTGGCTGACCTAGATAAAGAAACCGTAGACTACGTACCAAACTACGACGGTACTGAGCAGATCCCAGCGGTTCTTCCAACTAAAATTCCAAACCTATTGGTTAACGGTGCTTCTGGTATCGCAGTAGGTATGGCAACCAACATCCCGCCTCATAACCTTGGCGAAGTGATTGATGGCTGTCTTGCATACATCAATAATGAAGAAATCACTATTGATGAACTAATGGATTACATTCCTGGTCCTGATTTCCCAACGGCGGCGCTTATCAGCGGTCGTAAAGGCATTGTAGACGCGTACAAAACAGGTCGCGGCAAAATCTACATGCGTTCGAAAGCGGACATCGAAGTGGAGAAGAATGGTAAAGAGATCATTATCGTCACTGAAATTCCTTACCAGGTGAACAAAGCTCGCTTGATCGAAAAGATCGCTGAGCTAGTTAAAGATAAGAAAGTAGAAGGTATCAGTGCACTGCGCGACGAGTCAGATAAAGACGGTATGCGCATTGTTATTGAGTGTAAGCGCGATGCTGTGGGCGAAGTAGTTCTAAACAACCTTTACGCTCAGACTCAGCTGCAAACCACTTTCGGTATCAACATGGTGGCCCTAAACAATGGCCAGCCACAGCTATTCAACCTAAAAGATATGTTGAAGTGCTTTGTTGATCACCGTCGTGAAGTTGTGACACGCCGTACTATTTTCGAACTGCGTAAAGCGCGTGAACGTGCTCATATCCTTGAAGGTTTAGCTCTAGCGCTTGCTAACATTGATGAAATTATTGAGCTTATCCGTAAGGCACCTACACCGGCTGAAGCAAAAGCGGGTCTTATCGCTCGTGGTTGGGATTTAGGCAACGTTTCAGCAATGCTAGAGCGTGCTGGTACAGATGCTGCGCGCCCTGAATGGCTAGAGCCTGAATACGGTATTCGTGATGGTCAGTACTTCCTGACTGAGCAACAAGCACAAGCTATCCTAGATCTACGTTTACATAAACTAACAGGTCTAGAACACGAGAAGATTCTTGGCGAATACAAAACACTTCTAGAAGAAATCGCTGAACTCATGCATATCCTTGCGAGCACTGAGCGTTTGATGGAAGTGATCCGTGAAGAACTTGAAGCGGTTCGTGACGGCTTTGGTGACGCTCGTCGTACAGAAATCACAGCTGCGAGCCATGATATTGACATGGAAGAGCTGATCGCACGTGAAGACGTTGTGGTTACTCTATCTCACGGTGGTTACGTTAAGTACCAAGTACTGAGCGACTACGAGTCACAGCGCCGTGGTGGTAAAGGCAAGAGTGCGACTAAGATGAAAGATGAAGACCATATCGAGCGTCTTCTAGTGGCGAATACCCACGATAACATCTTGTGTTTCTCTACTCGTGGTAAAACATACCGCCTGAAAGTTTACCAATTGCCTCTAGCGAGCCGTACTGCGCGTGGTAAGCCAATCGTAAACATCCTTCCACTCGAAGAAGGTGAGCGCATTACCGCGATTCTACGTGTTGATGAATTCTCTGAAGACAAATTCATCTTCATGGCAACAGGTGACGGTACGGTTAAGAAAACGCCGTTGAACCAGTTTGCAAACGTACGTTCAAACGGCCTAATCGCTGTGAACCTACGTGAAGACGATTCGTTAATCGGTGTGGATATCACTAACGGCGAAAATGAAATCATGCTGTTCTCTAAAGCGGGTAAAGTGGTTCGCTTTAAAGAAGCAGAAGAGATTCCAGTACTTGATGAAAATGGTAAACCAGTTCTTGATGAGAATGGTCAGCCAGAGATCAAGTTTAAAGGTGTTCGTCCTATGGGTCGTACCGCCTCTGGTGTTCGTGGTATGAAACTGGCTGAAAATGACCAAGTTGTATCACTTATTGTTCCTTCGCACGAAGGCGACATCCTAACGGTTACAGAAAACGGTTATGGTAAACGCACAGCACTTAGCGAGTACCCGACAAAAGGTCGTGGCACTCAAGGTGTAGTTTCTATCAAAGTTTCTGAGCGAAATGGCCCGGTAGTTGGTGCTATCCAGGTTGTTGAAGGTGATGAAATGATGATGATCACCGACGCTGGCACGTTAGTACGTACTCGTGTGGGTGAAGTTAGCCAAGTTGGTCGTAACACACAAGGTGTAACGCTTATCCGTACTGCGGAAGATGAATCAGTTGTTGGTTTGCAACGTATTGAAGAAGTTGATGATGAAGAGCTGCCTGCTGATGAAGATGCAGAAGCGTTAGAGTCAACAGACGAAAATACGCAGCAAGACGCTCCAGCTGCTGATGATGCAGAGGAAGGTAACGAAGAGTAATCTTACATCGTTATCCTGATATGAAAAGCCGAGCCTTAGTTGCTCGGCTTTTTTGTATCTGTATCAACGCATTTAAAGTAAGAAATGCGTACACTGACGTTATCTTTGTTTACAGGACGTGTTATGTCTGTTTGGTTTTTCGCTGCCATCACTCTGATGGGGCTGTTTATCGTACTCTTATCACTGAGTGCATCAAAAGTTAAACCTGCTCAATGGTTTGGCTTTTGCCTGTTAGTACTTGTCGTGACGAGTGCCAGTTTCTTATTGCTGCATCAAACTCCGCCTAAATCAATACAAGCGGAAATGTCACGAATGATGACTGCTCGTGACATCATGAAAGAGATTCAAGACCAGTTGCGTGAAGATCCGAACAACGCTGAATTGTGGTTCCAACTCGGGCAGGGCTACCTGCTAGAGGGGGAATTTGATGGCGCGCTGATTTGTTTTGATTACGCGATCCAACTGACTGAGCCAGTCAGTGCCACGCAACTTGCCGCAAAAGCGACGACCTTGTACTACATTCACCAGCAATCAATGACGCAAGAAGTTAGCTTGCTTTTGGAGCAAGCTTTGCAGATAGAACCGCACAATGAAGCCGCTTTGTCTTTGATCGCAAATGATCATTTTCTGTCATTCCGATTTCAGGAAGCGATTGATGCCTGGGTACTATTATTAGATTCTAATGATCCAAATTTAGATAGGGTGCAAATCATTAACTCTATTAACAAAGCAAAAGAGCTGTTGTAAGCGTACAATTTAACAAGCAATAGAGGGAAAGGTGGGCAACGAATGAAAAATAAAGCACTAAGCATATTGGTTTTGCTGTGCGGCTCTGTGCTGTCGGGTTGTAGCTCTTCCGATCATTCTGGCTCTTCCTCTACGGTTTATTATTCATCGGGTTACTACGACCCGTGGTGGTACGATCATGACGACTACTGGATTTATTACTATCCGGGCTGTTGCGATAACGACGATGAATACAAAGAGAAACTGGAAGAGTGGTGGAATGGTTTAGATGAAGACCAACAGCAATCCATCAAAGACAAAATCGAAGATTGGAAAGACGACGATATGTCCGCCAATATCGATAACATGAAACGCCAACTTGACGATCATTGGCAATCACTGCCTGACGAGCAAAAGCAAGAGATTCGAACCCAATGGGAGAATCGTCCGGAGCATATTGAACCAGCGACTTTACAAGGCAAGGCGGTGAAAGAAAAGGTTCAACAAAGAAAAGCATTACCGGAAACGAAGATCCAGCGTCCAGTTGCTCGTCCAAATGTGCAGATACCTAAAGCACGTCCAAATATTCAACCTAGACCTAGGCTTCCTCGTCGCTAGTACATTCGATTTTTGTCTCTCGATAGAATCAGGATGAAGAGATAAAGATAATAAAGAAAGAAAAGGGGCGTTCAGTACGCCCCTTGTTGTATCTATAAGTTAACCGTTGCCAGTTAGACTAATACGTGGCTTCGCGTTCAGCTGCTGCTTTATCCCACTCTGGCGCTACTGTTTCTAGGAAGTGTTTCTTGTCTGCGTTCATCTTATCCATATCCATGCCCAGTGCTTGTTGTGCTTTCGCTTTGGTCGAGATATCTGGAATTTGAACAGGGTCAGTAATGCCTTTGGTTGCCAGTAAACGAACCAATTTGGTACGGGCGTCAGCAGCGCGGTCAACTGCAGTACCTAGTACTTCAAGTGCTACCTCAGGAGCATGCATGTGAACACCGTGAGAAGCAATCGCGTAGTCCCAACGCCATTGTGCATGGCGAATATCTTGTAGGATAGGTTCCATCTCTGCTTCTGTTGCACCTGCTTTCCACGCTGCTCCTGCTTCAAAGTGTGCCGCTACGATTTGCTTCTCGGCGGTTAGCTTCATGTTCAGTACTTGCGCTTTGCGAGTCGAGACGATGCCTTGTAGCTGCTCTTTAGTTTGGGTATGGCATTGCGCACAGGTGTCTTCAAAACGATCAAATGGGTTACCCACTTTGTGGTCTGTGTACACCGTACCGTCTTCTTTGGTCACTTTAGGCATGTGGCAGTCCACACACACCACTTTGTTTTTACCATGAATACCCGCTCTCCAAGTTTCGAAACCTGGATGTTGCGCTTTTAGCATCGGCGCTTTAGATACGGCATGCGTCCAATCTTTGAAATTCAACGCGTCGTAGTATTTCTCCATGTCATTAACGGTGGTGCCCATATCCCATGGGAATTTAACCGCTTTAGTTGGGCCGGTGAAGTAGTATTCAACGTGACATTGAGCGCAGACCGATGCTTGCTTATCTAGGCGAGACTGTTCATCAAAGTTTTTACCAATAGTATCAAAAGCACGCTCGACGTATGGGCGAGTCAGTGCTAGCGCAGGTTCGTCTTTCTTGAAGGCTTCAGAGCCTGTGTTGTGGCAATCGGAACAACCGATAGGGTTGACGATTTCTGAGCCTAAGCGTGCCCATTTACCTTCGAAATAACCGTCTTCACCACGTTCATCAATCACGCGAGCAACGTCTGGGCTTTTACAGCTCCAGCACGCCATCGGCATAGGCCCGGACTTCTCGTCGGTTGGTGCGCCGGTACGTAAGGTTTGGCGAACATCATCAAGTGCGTAAAAGTGACCGCGCGCTTTGTTGTAGTCTTTCGCGAAGCCATAACCTGCCCACAGGATAACCATGTTTGGGTCTTCACTTAGAGCATCTTCAATGTGCTCACTTTCGGATGTTGCTTTCCAAGAATGGTATTGATCAGGGTGGTTCTGTTCAAAGACATCGTTACGAGGATCGATAAAATCCTTCTCTTCTGCCGCTAACGGAGCGTCAACCAAAAATAATTGGCTGGCGAATAAGGTCGCAACCGCAATAGGTGCGCTCATCCAGTGTTTTATGCTCACAGTGTTATCTCCATATTCGTTTTTATTAGCAGCGTTGTGAGGAGCTATTCCAAATAAGAACTGGAGATCTACGATTAATAATATTGCTTAATTGGATAGATGAAATAGTGAGTGAATCTTGTCTTGTTTTAGATCAATTTACACCAGTGATCTCAGTCATGTTTGAATTTGTACACCTCTAAAGTGGTAGTTGTTAAGTCATTGTTCTGCAATGCTTTGGGTTTTTAACCTTTTTAAAAATAGGGTGATTTGGTTCGCTTTTTGAGCAGGCGTTTCTACCCCTTATGAATAATAGAGGTATTATAAATATAGGTTTAGCGTTGTGGCTTTCCGAAATAAGAATTGATGTCATTTGAAGATCTAAAAAATATCTTCAGAGGAAATTAATTGTCGCTCAAATAAATAATTGAGAATAGTTATCAATTATTATCGAGCTAAGGAAAGAACAATATGGGCAATATAAAATTGACCATAGAGACAATGCTGAAACTTCTCTTCGTCTTTGCCATCTATGGTTTCTCCATCGCCGCCCATGCGACTTCTTCAGAGCCGATTGAAGGTGCTCAAGCTGAGCGTCATCAAGTCGAGTTGATCCGTGACCGTGACTACAAGTGTCTGCAATGTCATAAGGATGCAAAAGAGACTCTGAACCTTTCGCATGACCCGCAAGCTCTACTCAGCCAAGGGAAGCAACTTAATTGCACCAATTGCCATAGCAACATTGGTCCCGACCATCGTGAAGGTGCGCCTGATGTGATTAAGTTTTCTGCCGCGCAATCGAAAGAGGTACACGACAAAGTGTTCCTTGATCCAAGCATGATTCTTAAAGCTAACAGCCAATGTGTGGATTGCCACGCACCGACACAGCTGAGAGAAAGCCACTGGACGCACGATGTGCACGCCAAAAACCTCACTTGTTCAAATTGCCACGATGTACACGCAGCGAAAACCAAAGCCTTGTCGTACGACAGAAAACAACTGATCAAGCAGTGTGTGGATTGTCACTCTGAATTTGCCGTCGAACCTGAACTTGCCAAAGAAGAGGAGAGATAGCATGAAATGTTCAAGAAGAAACTTTTTAGCCGGCAGCGGCGCGTTGATTTTAACTACAGGCGTTGCAGGCACTTCCGTTGTTAGCTCCTCTCTTTATGCCAGCAACAGTGAACAAGCGAAACGCATGGGTATGGTTCATGATGAAAATGCCTGTATTGGCTGTACCGCCTGTACTGATGCTTGTCGCGAAGTAAATAAAGTCCCTGAAGGCGTAACGCGACTTAAAATTCATCGCAGTGAACCGATTGGCGAGTTCCCAGATGTGGAATACCAGTTTACTCGTGAATCCTGTCAGCACTGTGATAACCCACCATGTGTATACGTTTGTCCAACAGGCGCTGCATACAAAGATGAAGCGACCGGCATCGTGGATGTACACAAAGAGAAATGTGTCGGATGTGGTTATTGCCTTGCCGCTTGCCCTTACCAAGTGCGCTTCTTTAATCCAGTCGATCACTCTGCGGATAAATGTAACTTCTGCCGTGATACCAACCTAGCGCAAGGTAAACAGCCAGCTTGCGTGGAATCTTGCCCAACAAAAGCACTCATCTTTGGTGATTTGAATGACCCAACTAGCGAGGTGAGCAAAGCTATCGAAAGCCATGTTGTCTATCGCGATAAATCGCATTTAGGTACGCAACCTAAACTGTACAAAATTCCGCATAGCAAAGGGGAGGTGTCATCATGAACGGCTTCGAAAGTGCATTCCACTTTGACTCGTTAGTCTGGGATTGGATCATCGCGATTTACTTATTCCTTGCTGGGATGTCAGCAGGTGCGGTGATGATTTCTATCTATTTAAAACGCAAAGTGATTGAAGGTGATCCCGCAAACAACGGCATCATGAAAGCTATGGCTTGGCTTGCGCCATTTGGCATCATTGCTGGGTTGGCAATTTTGATTTTCCATTTAACCAAGCCTTTAGAGTTTTGGAAGATCATGATCTACTACAACCCAACGTCTGTGATGTCGATGGGCGTGATCTTGTTCCAAGTGTACATGCTAGTGCTGTTTGTTTGGATTGGCGTTATCTTCCGCCATCAAATCATCAGCTTTTGTGAGGGTAAGTTACCGAGCAAACTGTTGGATTTTGCCGATGGCATTTTGATTAAGGCGGGGAAAGCCAACAACGCAATTGAATTGTTCTTGGGCTTCTTAGCCATCGTGCTTGCAGCGTACACTGGCTTTCTATTGTCTGCATTGAAGACTTACCCAATGCTAAACAATCCAGTACTGCCAATCTTGTTCCTGTTCTCTAGTTTGTCCTCGGGTGCAGCGGCATGCTTGATGTTCGGCATCTTGGTGTTTAAAGAGTCGACCAGCAGCCCAAGTGTGTCTTGGGTGCACGGATTTGAACGCCCTGTAGTGTTGTTTGAGTTGTTTGTCTTAGTGACATTCTTTACTGGACTGATCTTCAGCGGTGGTCAGAACGAAGTCGCGGCTTGGAATGCTATTTCGAGTGGATTCTGGGCTCAATGGTTCTGGGTTGGCGTAGTGTTCATCGGCATGATAACGCCTTTGACTCTCAATTGGTTAACGCCTTCAGAAGTGCGCCACAGAGGCAGTTACGTTTTTGTGGTCACGACGTTGAGCTTGGTTGGCGTACTTATGCTGCGTACTTTCATTCTATATGCCGGTCAAATGACCATAGTGTAAGGGGGATAAATGGAAGCTGAGCTAGGGTTCTTCTTACTGATATTGGTGGCTGTAACATCGACTTGTGCATCGTTGCTGCATTGGCTACGTCGTGCTATGAGTAAGAAGGCGACATTGCCGCATCAAGTCGCGATGTCCCACATCATTAGCTTAGCTTCCTTCATTTGTTTAGCACTTCTGATCGTCTGCTTCGTGCAAGACAACTTCGCGTTGGAATATGTTGTTACGCATTCCAACAGTCAACTTCCCGTAGCATTCAAGATTGCTGCCGCTTGGGGCGGGCATCAAGGCTCCATGTTGTTTTGGGTCGTCACCTTGAGTTTATGGGCGTCGTTTATTGCATTTAAGTCACCGCTCAACGCCCAATATACTTGTGACTGTTTAGGAATCATGAACCTTCTTATTGCGACATTTGCTTGGTTCACGTTAATGACCTCTAACCCGTTCGAGTATGCCCAAGTATTGGCGTCGGAAGGACGAGATCTAAACCCAATGTTGCAAGATGTTGGGCTTATCATTCATCCACCATTGCTTTATCTCGGTTATGTCGGTTACGCAGCAATATTAGCTTTTGCATTAGCAGCGCTATTGGGTAAACAACCGATGAGCGATTGGTATGTGGTTGCTCGTAGCGCAGCGTTTTTTGCATGGGGAACGCTCACGTTGGGTATCTTGGTGGGATCATGGTGGGCGTACAATGAGCTAGGGTGGGGCGGGTGGTGGTTTTGGGACCCCGTGGAGAACGCTTCTTTGCTTCCTTGGCTTACTGGTACTGCTTTGTTGCACAGCGGTGTTGTCGCAACACGGAACAGAGGCGCAATTTGGAGCACCTACGCACTGGCGTTTGCTACGTTCAGCCTAAGCATTTTAGGGACATTCGTGGTGCGCTCTGGCGTGCTGACTTCAGTGCATGCTTTTGCGGTGGACCCAACTAAAGGTTTGGTGCTACTTGGTGTATTGAGCTTGCTTGTCATCATCACTTTTGGCGTATTGATTTTGCGAGGAGAACAACTCCCTAGCTTCAAACTTCAATCTCTAACGAGCCGAGCTTACACTGCTTATATCGCCAAAGGGCTGTTGGTTATTGCGACTGCCATCGTTTTTCTTGGCACTTTTTATCCGATGGTTTATCAACTGCTCGGTTTAGGGAACATTTCAGTTGGCGCACCTTACTTTAATAGTCTGATCTTCCCATTAAGCATACTGGCTCTGATTGCCTTAGCATTCATGCCAGTGCTGAAATGGACAAAAGGCACAGTTCCGAGTGTAAGCGGTGATATCGCGATCAGTATCGCGTTATCTCTAGTCTCTGGGATCGGGTTTATGTTCTCAGTGAATGCACTGCATTTCGAAGTATTGTTAACCATAACGTTGGCTACTTGGGTGATTGTGGCGCATCTCGTTATGCTGTTTCGCTGCTCCAATAAGCGTAAACTCATGCCAATCGTGATGGCACATATCGGTTTTGCACTGGCGGTGAGTGGGGCTGTTTTCAATAGTCACTACTCTTATGAATACAATTTACGTGTCGAACCCAGCAGTTCTCAACAAAGGGCGGGTATCACTATCGATTATCATGGTATCGAATGGCTGGTGGGGCCGAACTATACCGCGGAACAAGGACAGATCACCTTGCATTTGAAAGATGGCCGCATACTCAATTTCAACCCGCAGAAGCGCCATTACCCTGTGCGAGTAATGAACATGACCGAGCCTGCGATTCGTTCACTATGGCATGGCGATTATTACGTGACATTGGGTGACAAAGTCGACACTCATGCTTATGCGATTAAAGTTCAGTACCGCGCAGGTATTTGGTGGATATGGTCTGGCGGGCTATTAGCTGTGTTTGGTGCGCTATTAACAGGCCTAAAGAAAAGGAGAGAGGCTATCAATGCGATCGAGAAATACGCTTAAACTCGCAGGTCTCGTTGTGGCTGTTGCCGTGTTTTCTGTAGTTACTGCGGTGGCCTTGTCTGAGCGACCACATGTCGAATTGTCCCCACAACGAAATTTAGAGACACCTAATTTTCGCTCTACTTCTCTGATCTCTGATGACATAGTTTCTGAGCAATTGTTCAAAAGCGACGGATATAAATTATTGAATGTTTGGGCATCTTGGTGCGGGGTATGCAAGCGAGAGCATGAAGAGTTATTGCAGTTAGCAGAACTCGGTGTGCCTATTATTGGGCTGAATTATAGAGATCAAAAACAAGCTGCCCGTGAATATTTGAGCTCTAAACGAAACCCATATATTGAAGTAATTAGTGACCCTAATGGAAAGCTCGCTGTGGAGCTAGGTGTTATAGGAACGCCGGAAACTTACTTGATTGATCAAAATGGTCGTATATTGATCAAATGTCGTGGGGAGCTAACGGCAGATAAATGGAACGATATATTTTCAGGATACTTGAATGTTTCGATTTAATAATCTTCTCCTCACTTTAATCCTATTTATACTATTTTCTCCTTTCACGAGAAGTGCGGATATAGAACAGAATGTTGATCTGTTTGAATTTCATTCTGTTGAAGTGCAACAGCGTGCAACCTCGTTAGCCAAGACCTTACGCTGCCCGCAGTGTCAAAACCAAAACCTTGTCGAGTCTAATGCACAAGCGGCTAAAGACCTGAGGTTGAAAGTGTATACGATGGCCAATGAAGGCAGCTCAGATCAAGAAATAAAGGACTATCTAGTTGCTCGTTATGGGAATATTGTTCTGTATCAACCACCATTAAATTATTCCACGGCGCTGTTGTGGATCTTTCCTGTGCTATTTTTGATCTTTTTTGTCTTATATTCGATCCGAATGGTGAAGCGTAATTAATGTGACCGTTATTCCACTATTAAAAATAAATTGTGCACTTAACAAGCAGAATGTTATCATTTTTCCGAATTTATGAAGTTTCCAGTATAAAGAAAATAAAAATTTTGAGCTGGATAAGTAATAAAAGAACGAAATAGGTGCACGCAGTGGATTCAGTTATATTACAACTTAAAAAAGACTTCTATTCGCAGATTCGTGCATTGCAATCACCGAACCTGCCTCAAGTTACTTCAACGCTCGCCGTGTTGACCGACGAGGAAATCCAAGAACTCGAAGCAGTTTGGATTGAACTCGCCGTTTGGAAGCGCAGTCAGACCCATTAAAAGATAGACCAAACGACCTTCTTGAAACCCCAGACAAAATTTGTCTGGGGTTTTTTATTGTAGTTTTTTTAAATTGTTATAATATAACAATTGTTCAGTTGGAGAGTGTTTCTCTTTTGCTATCTTGAGTGGATAACTGCCCTCAATTGTGATCTCTATATTGCAAAATGCGGTATCAGTCCCCATAGTTGAAGAGCAACGAGTAAATCCCATGAATGCAATAACGAAAACGCATCAAGCGCATCAAGCAATAAATCGAGTGAGTATAGATATGGCGGAAGTACGTGCCAGAGTAGATTTTAAAGTCGGGGCAAAAAGTAACATTGATGCCGAAATTCTGTCTTTCCATGGTCTGAAGACAGACAAAGAGCATGTTGCTATTATCTTTAAACAAGCGGACCAAACTCAGGACATGCCTTTAGTTCGTATGCACTCTGAGTGTTTGACAGGCGATGTGTTCCACTCTTCACGCTGTGACTGTGGTGAGCAACTAGAAGAGACGATCAATCGCATGGGCGAGTCCGGTGGTATCATCTTGTATCTCCGTCAGGAAGGTCGTGGTATTGGTTTGTACAATAAGATCGATGCATACCGCTTACAAAGCCAGGGCATGAACACGTACGAAGCTAACAACCATTTGGGCTTTGATGATGACCTGCGTGATTTCACAGAAGCAGCACAAATGCTAGAAGCTTTAGGCGTGACTAAGATCCGCCTCGTGACGAACAATCCTAAGAAAATTCGTGAGTTATCTGAGTACGGAATTGAAATTGGCGAGGTTGTCAATACCTCTGCACATATCAAAGATGGCAACGAAAATTATCTGAAGGCAAAAGTCTCTCACGGAAAACATGACCTAAAGGTTTAATCCTAAAGATAAAACTGATAATAAAGTCTGTGAAAAACCTCATTTTTATGAGGTTTTTTTGTATCTGGAGTTGCAAATAAATTGTAAATTTGTATTATCTCGAGACTAAAGTGCAAATAAGAATAATTAGCACTACCAATACGATAATTGAAAAGCTCAACAAGGATGCTTCAGATGAATGCAAAAAAAGTTTTAGTCCAATCTATTGCTGCATCACTCCTCATTGCCAGTGGTTCTACCGTTGCTGCCACAGTAACTAAACAACAAGTAGTCGAACATTACGCGGACGTTGCCCATGCTGTGTTTGCTGATTCAGTAACAACAGCGAAAGCGCTTGATGTAAAAATCGACGAATTTCTAAAATCACCATCAGCGAAAAAGCTTGAAGAAGTAAAACAAGCTTGGCTAGATTCTCGCGTGCCTTACCAACAGTCTGAAGTTTTCCGTTTTGGTAACGCGATTGTTGACGATTGGGAAGGTCAGCTGAACGCATGGCCACTTGATGAAGGTCTGATTGACTACGTAGCAGCTGATTACCAATACGAATTGGGTAACGAGGGCGCGGCTGCCAACATCATCGCGAACACTAGCCTACAGATCGGTGCTTCTAAACTGGACGTTTCAAAAATCACTCCAGAATTGCTAGCGGATCTAAACGAAGTAGGCGGTTCTGAGGCAAACGTTGCATCAGGTTACCACGCGATTGAATTCTTGCTTTGGGGTCAAGACCTAAACGGCACTAACGCGGGTGCAGGTCAACGTGCTTACACTGATTTCGTTGTCGGTTCTGAGTGTACGAATGGCCATTGTGAGCGTCGTGGAGAGTACCTAAAAGCAGCCGCTGATCTACTGGTTCAAGACCTTGAGTGGATGGAAAAGCAGTGGTCTGCTGAAGTAAAAGGTAACTACCGTGAAGAGCTACTGAACGACTCAGCGGACAATGGTCTACGTAAGATGCTATTCGGCATGGGTTCTCTTTCTCTAGGTGAGCTAGCGGGTGAGCGTATGAAAGTGGCACTAGAAGCGAACTCAACTGAAGACGAGCACGATTGTTTCTCAGACAACACGCATAATTCTCACTACTACAACGAGCAAGGCATCTACAACGTTTACACAGGTACATACAAAGGTGTAAACGGCAAAGAGCTATCTGGTCCAAGTATTGCTGATCTTGTTGCTCAAAAAGATAAGAAAGCCGCGACCGACATTCAAAAGCAGTTTGATACAACACTTAGCCAAGTTGGTGAGCTAGTGACTTCTGCAGAGAAGAATAACCAGCATTTTGACCAACTTATTGCGGCGGGTAACGCACAAGGCAACGCGCTGGTAAACGACACCATCATGTCGTTGGTAGCGCAAACTGGTGCGATTGAGCGAGCGGCAAACATTGTCGGCATCGACAGCCTAAGCCCTGATACTGCTGACCACGAGTTTTAATAAGAAAACCATAATAAATAAGGGCTCTTTGTGAGCCCTTTTGCCGTTTGAGCTCGTTGTTATCACCCTTGTTGTCTATGTAGAGCAATGATATGAAGCCATACCTAATTTCTGCGCTAGCCGCGATCCTTTCTTCTTCTGCCATGGCTTACGATGTTAAGTCTGGTGGCAAAACCAGTGTTAAAAAAGATGGCGCGAATGCCTATTCTCTTCCTGCTGCCAACCTGCCGATGAGCAAACGCCTAGATTTTAGTGTGGGTAACAGCTTTTTCCGCAACCCTTGGGTACAAGCGCCAGCGTCAACAGACGCTCGTGATGGCCTAGGTCCGCTTTTTAACACCAATGGTTGTCAGAACTGTCACATCAAAGACGGTCGTGGTCATCCGCCAGAGAAAGATGATTTACATGCCGTGTCTATGTTAGTGCGCTTAAGCATTCCTGCGATGACGCCAGAACAAAAGAAAGCCTACATCAAAGACGGTGGCATACCTGAGCCGACTTATGGTGGTCAGCTTCAAGATTTCGCTCTGCAAGATCAAACGCCAGAAGGCAAAATCGAAATCACTTACACCGATGTCCCAGTGAAATTTAAAGACGGTACGACGGTGACGCTAAGAAAACCTCATTTGAACATTACCGATCTGGGTTACGGCGATATGCACCCTGATACCGAGTTCTCAGCACGCGTGGCACCGCCAATGATCGGCCTTGGTTTGTTAGAGAGTATTCCCGACGAAACGCTACTTGCTTGGGCTGATGAACAAGATGCCGACAAAGACGGTATCTCAGGCAAAGTAAATAAAGTGTGGGATATTGAGAGGGACAATTTCTCGATTGGTCGTTTTGGCTGGAAAGCAGGACAACCGACGCTAATGCAGCAAAATGCAGCAGCATTTAATGGTGATGTGGGTCTTACGAGCCATTTATTCCCAAATGAAAACTGTACCTCGAAACAAAGCATTTGTGACGACATGCCAAATGGCGGCAAACCAGAAGTGAGTGAAAATATTCTCGATTTCGTAGAGTTTTACAGCCAGCACTTAGCTGTACCTATTCGCCGTAATGTCAATGACCCTAACGTGAAACTTGGTCAGCAAATCTTTGCTGCGTCTGGCTGTGAAAGCTGCCACAAGACCAGTGTTAAAACGGCGAAACGACCAGAGTTACCAGCGCTTTCTGAGCAGCTTATCCACCCATACACAGACATGCTTTTGCATGACATGGGTAAAGGCTTAGCCGATAACCGTCCGGAATACTTAGCAAACGGCCGTGAATGGCGAACGGCACCGCTATGGGGCATTGGTTATACCGAAGAAGTAAACGGACACACTTACTTTCTACATGATGGCCGCGCTCGTAACCTGATGGAAGCGGTGTTGTGGCACGGCGGCGAAGCTGAAACGGCGAAACAAAATGTTTTAGCTCTGAACAAAAAAGAACGTGATGCTCTCATTGCGTTTCTGAACTCTCTATAAGGACCTAACCATGAAAAAGACACTGTTAGTGAGTGCGATTGCCGCAACGTTAAGTTTGGTTGGTTGCCAATCGACCATCGGTTCGAGCTCTGCCAAGCCTGAGAGTACAAGCCATATTTCTCAAAGCGTGTACGAGGTCGAGTTTCAATCAGCTCAGACGTTTTTAGCGCAAACCACAGAACTTGAACAGCGCTTCGCGGATTACTGCGCATCAGAGTCGAAAGATGATGCACAAGTAAAACAGCAGTGGCATCAAACTATGCTTGCGTGGATGGCATTACAAGGTCAAGAACGTGGCCCTGCTACGGCATTGGAGCAAAGCTGGAATGTTCAGTTTTGGCCAGATAAAAAGAACACCACTGGTCGTAAAATGTCTGTACTGACGAAATCTGATCAAGCTTGGAGTGCAGAAGATATCTCCACCCAAAGTGTCACCGTGCAAGGTTTAGGGGCTCTGGAATGGCTGCTTTACGATAAAGCGTCGACCTTATCTAGCAACAGCAGTACCTGTGCGACAGGCGTTTCGATTGCTGAAAACCTTGATGACAAAGCGCAGATCATCGCGGATTCTTGGGCAGAGAACCCTTGGAAATCGCTAGAGATGACAGAATGGGAATCTGAGTACATTTCACTACTCTCGAATCAGCTTGAGTACAGCATGAAGAAGTTGAGCCGACCGCTAGCGAAGATTGGTAAGCCTCGCCCGTATTTCTCAGAGTCATGGCGTTCAGAAACTTCGCTTTCAAACCTAAAAGCCAACCTTCAAGGGATGGAAGCGTTGTACTTTGCTAACGGAAATGGTTTAGATGCGTTATTAAGAGAGCAAGGCCATGCAGATCTCGCAGACCGTGTTGTTCATCAGTTTGAAATGGCGTTAGAAACTTGGCCAGAAGATAAGAGCTTGTTTGCTGCACTACAAACAAAAGAAGGCTATCGCATGGTGCTCTCTCAATACAATAAGCTAGAGCAATTGAAGTACCTGATTCACGAAGAAGTGGCGATCGAGCTTGGCGTAGTTATAGGATTTAATGCAACCGATGGTGACTGATCAAACCCGCCGAACTTTGCTGAAAGCCGCTCTATTCGGGGCGGCTATACCTATGATGCCATTTGGTTGTTCTTCAACAAGCTCACGTGAGCCTGCGTTGATCGGCTGCTCTATCATTGGCCGAGATAAATATGCAGCGGTGGTGGCGGATGAGCATGGTATGCCGCTATCTTCATTGCCGATTCCTGAGCGTGGTCACGGTGTGGCAACAAACCAACAAGGCCACGCCGTAGTTTTTGGTCGTCGACCTGGTACTTTCTTCATGGTGTTTGATTATCGCTCAGAGCAGATGATCAAACTGCAACTAGCAACGCCAAATCGTCATTTTTATGGACATGGTGTTTACTCCCATGATGGCACGTTGCTATTTGCCACAGAAGGGGAGAGGGGGACAAGCCGCGGGATCATTGGTGTTTATGATGTGCAGAAGCAATATCAAAAGATTGATGAGTTAACGGGTTTTGGCCTTGGCCCTCATGAAGTGATCATGATGCCTGATGGCGCATTAGCGATTGGCGTCGGTGGCGTACACACCAACGGCCGTGAACCTCTCAATCTTGATAGCATGAGACCCAGCCTGAGTTACCTTTCACAAGAAGGTGAGCTGTTGGATCAAGTGTCTTTACCGGATCATAAGTTGAGTATTCGCCACTTAGCTCATGATGGTGCGGAAACCGTGCTTTGTGGTCAGCAATATCGTGGTGAGCCGGACGAGTATCCAGCCTTGATCGCCATGCACACGCGTGGTGGTGAAATGCAAGATCTTCAAGCTGAGCCTGAAGAATGGGCGCGTTTCAATCACTACGTTGCGAGTATTGCAGCAACCGATGAATGGATCTTAGCCACTTCGCCTCCGGGCAGTTGCTATGGTATATGGTCTAAATCTATGGGCAAATTGGTCGAGTTAAGTGCGTTACCAGACGCCTCTGGTGTTGTGGTCTATGGCGATGAGTTCCGAGTCAGCTCTGGGGCGGGAAAAGTGGTGGAGCAAAGACCAGAGGAGTCAAAAAGTACCTTCGCAAGCGGAGTGCAATGGGACAACCATTGGTCGAGAATTATCTAGAAAGATCATTGAGTAATTACTTATAGAGAGTTTTGTTGTCGTTTTCGGCATCAGATTCTTAATTTTAAACCTGCAAGCTGTGAGATATTTGCCATACTTTTTATTATGGCAAGTAGCGCAAGGATCATTTCAGTGTTTGCTAGGGTTTTAATCATGACGGCACTTCTGGTGCCGTTTTGCAGCTTTTCCACCGTCGTTTCTCTCGAAGCTTCAGCGCAAGTCGAGCAAGAGGGAGCGGTACAAAAGCTGTCTGTAGAAAAAATGATCCATTATCCAGAGGTGATTGATCAACTGTATCAAAGCACCAATTACCGTTTGAACTGGGAAAATGAAAGTGATATTGAGCAGTTTCTTTTTCAAGTAAACCTGGTTGCACTTGCGGATGTCACCGATGAATTCGAAAATCAACTTCACCGGATAAACCAAGTAAGGTGGCAGGGAGATAATCTCGACTTCGATTTAGTGATGACAGATTCACTCTTGATGTACCTTAGTTATCTTGAGCAACTCCCCGAAGAAGGGATTAATTGGCTATTTACAGACAAAGCCCATGTTACGTTACCCGCTCCTAGCATCGATACTTTATCGGTTCTGAGTAATGAGATTACGGTTGGCAAACTTGGTCAGTTTTTGGCAAGTCTCCGGTCTCCATTACAAACAGATGATGCTTTCTACTCCGCCTATTCTTCGCTATCGGAACATTCTCAGTACCAATATCCTGCCTATCAACAAACTGGGCTAGCACGTGTTGGCGATATATTAGAAAACAGACCCCTATTGATTGAGCGAATGGAGATCGTAGGCGTAGATGTTTCTTACTTGGATTTAGTCACTGAAGAATATGACGAACAATTAGAGCTTGCGATAAAAGAGTTCCAGCGTATTCATGGTTTGAAAGAAGATGGCGTTATCGGCCCGAATACCATTCGATGGATCAACTTTTCTCCTCAAGAGCGATTGCATCTGTTGGCGTTGAATTCTGAGCGTTCAAGAATTTGGTCGAAAGAAAGGGATAATGTTGTCTTTGTTAACGTGCCTGGATACGAAGTCACGTATTGGCATGACGGTCAACCCTTGTTTGAGTCTAAAGTTGTGGTAGGGAGAGCATCAAGAAAAACGCCCATCATGTCGGTAGCACTGGATTCAGTTATTCTCAACCCAACTTGGAACGTGCCTTGGACTATCATGGTTAAAGACATTATTCCTAAAGTAAAACGTAATCCGATGTATTTGATTAACCATAACATTCAAATCATTCGGTCTTGGACTTCGAACGAAATTATTGACCCTACAACCATCAATTGGGCAACGGTGAATCCGAGAACATTTCCTTATCGTATGCGACAGGCGTCAGGCTTACAAAATGCACTGGGATTGTACAAGTTCAATATGCCTAACCCACAAGCTATTTATTTGCATGACACGCCAAGTAAGAACTTGTTTGAACAGGACAGACGCGCATTCAGCTCAGGATGTGTTCGTGTAGAACATGCAGACCGGTTAGCAGAACTTCTGTTCAAAACTCAGGGGTTGGAAGAACGTTTAGCGAAAAAGCGAGAAAGTTCTCGTCGGTCTAACACGTCAGTTCCTTTGGGAGAGCGCATTCAAGTACACATCATTTATCAAACAGCATGGTTGGAAGAGGGAACGCTTTACTACCGTGATGATATCTATAAGTACGATCACCGCAGTTGAAATCTTTAAGGAAAATTTACAAAACGAAGAATTCTCTTTTCGTTCAATAATTAATCAATAATTACTGCGTCTGAAAATCAAGATGGAGTGTTTTATGCGTTTGACGTGACAAATGTGTTTGGTTAATGTCCACGACTTGTCTAGTTGTTGAGCACTGTATTTTGAAATGGTAAGTCGTAACTTTTCCCGCCGAGATTTCCTTAAAATGACCGCTGGTGGTGTGGTGTTGGCGTCTGCCCTGCCATCATTTTCTTGGGCTTCACTCCCTGACGAGCCACGTGCGCTGGCGATGAACAACCTTAATACTGGAGAGATCCTCGAAACATGCTATTTCGATGGAAAACGATACATTAATGATGAACTTCAAAGGCTGAATGAGTTTTGTCGAGACCATCGACGAAATGAGGTTCATCCCATGGATCGACGCTTGTTCGATCAAATAAGCCAAATTCAAAAGTTAATTGGTACAGAAGCAGAGGTGATCGTCATTTCAGGTTACCGTTCTCCTGCCACTAATGCCTCGCTGCGCAACGGGTCTTCTCGTGTAGCGAAAAAGAGCATGCACATGGAAGGAAAGGCCATTGATTTCCGTTTAGACGGTGTGAAGCTTTCAACAGTTCGTGATGCTGCATTAAGCCTAAAAGCCGGTGGCGTGGGTTATTATCCAGGCAGTAACTTTGTTCATATCGATACGGGTGCTGTTCGTTCTTGGTAGTGCCAGTTGAGACAAGGTTTCTAGTCTCAGAACGTCGTCGATTACCCACAGTTCAAAGCTTGAAGTCGCTAGGCCTTAGTGTCATAGTTGCGGCAGTTTTCACGCAAATTTATTCGGTATAGGTTATCTATGGCTCTGAAATACCAAGTTGTTCCAGTAACATCTTTCTCTCAAAACTGTTCTATTGTCTGGTGTGACGAAACCATGAAAGGCATTGTGGTTGACCCTGGCGGCGATGAAAAGCAGCTCGCTATGCTTATCAAAGAGCTGGGTGTTGACGTGGTAAACCTCGTGCTAACACACGGTCACTTGGACCACGTAGGTGGCACGGAGCCGCTGTCTGCACTGCTTGGCGGTACAGAGATTGTTGGTCCTCACAAGGCAGATAACTTCTGGTTGCAAGGTTTGGAAGGTCAGAGCCAAATGTTTGGTTTCCCGCTGACAGAAGCGTTTGAACCGCACCAATGGCTAAATGAGGGTGACGCTGTCACTTTCGGTAATCAAGTGCTGAACGTATTCCATACACCTGGTCATACACCTGGTCACGTTGTGCTTTACAGCGAAGAAGCGCGTTTAGCGTTTGTGGGTGACGTTTTGTTTAACGGTAGCATTGGTCGAACTGACTTCCCACAAGGTGATTTCAATACGTTGATTAGTTCTATCAAAGAGAAATTGTGGCCTTTAGGCAATGATGTCACGTTTGTCCCTGGTCACGGCCCTCAATCGACTTTCGGTCATGAGCGTAAAACTAACCCGTTCGTTGCTGACGAGATGCCGCTTTACTAAAAGTGCGTGTACTAAGCATTATTCTGGCTCGGCGGCAGCTAAGTATCGCCGAGTCAGTCCCACAAAATCCTCAGCCTCACGATCTAGATCACTTGCTGATATAAATAGATCGTAGCCATAAAAGCCTCTCTGATACTTCATCCGGTTGGCGAGCATCGCTAACAAACCTTTGTACTCAATCCCATCTCTGTTTATATACGGTTTAGGGTCAAGCACCATATCCTCAAACTTATCTTCACACTGATTTTGTTTCGCGCCTAAGTAAAGCAGTGCTCGCTGGCTGAGGAGAATTTCTGTCGCTATACGAGGGCAGATTGAATTTAAGTAGGGTGAGTAGTGTTTTAGACGAATACCGATCCAAGGTAGCGGTTGGTGCCACCCTTCCTGTTGGTAGCTACAAATACCGATTGACTCAATATTTCGCCATCGGACGACCCAACCTCCTTTAAAAAGGTGTTGCTGAAAGTGAGAAGCTGTCAGCGTAAAAGTGACTTGGCTTTTCTTAATCATCAAGATGGCGAAACCAACGATTGCAGACATCAAAATGACCGACAACATGGCTTGCTTCCATCCCGGAGAAATGGCAACCAAAAACAAAGTGATGAGTGCAACGAGCAACAAAAGTATTCTGTTGATAGGGGAGTCGGGTTTGAAATGTGAATTTGTTAGGTGCAGCGTTTCCATGCTTATAACCTCATCGAATACTTGTCCAAAAATAAGTGGGTAGCTTTATGTGCATTGATTTGCATTTAAAATAAAACAAACCTCTGTTTTTATACCCAGTATTCAATAAATCCGTTCATAAAATATCTGATTAAATAGTAGACGTTCTATGCTTTGAGCGCATTTTTCATCGCGTTTCGCCGCTAAAACCTACAAATTGCTTGTGAATTTTGGTATAAAACGCGCTTCAAATTTTCATCCCTGCTGAGATGCAGTGAACTGGAGAAATATTCAATGAGACTTGCTCATAAGCGTAAAGTGCAGATGAAACTGCAAAAACGCATTAAAGCGACAGTAGCAAACTTAGCTGCAGCACCTAAAGCAGTGAAGCCTGTTGCGGAAAAAGCAGTAGCACCTTCTGTTGCTGAAAAAGCTGTTGCGGAGAAAGTAGTAGCTGATAAAAAAGTAGCTGCAGTGAAAACAGTTGATGTTGCCCTTACTCCTAAGCAACAACAAGTATTAGACATCGTTATGGCGAATGCTGAAGGTATTAACCCTAAAGGCATCGGTCTAGCTGCAGGTCAAGAAGATACTAAAGCGGCATCATGGGCTACTGGCGCACTAAAGAAGCTTCTTGAAGAAAACCTAGTTCAAAAAGAGCAGTTAGCAGGTAACAAAGTTATCTACAAAGCAGTTTAATTACCGCTACCGTTCTGGATTGAATACCTCGGCCGATGCCGAGGTATTTTTTTATCTTGGTATTGGAAATAATGCATTAAGTACTGACTTTAACACTGCCAATAAGTGGTTTGTCACATTTTCTTAAATACTATGTAAATTTTTTGGCAGAAAAATACGTACGTATTGTTTTTTATTTTTATTCATAGATAAAAATATAATTTATTGATTTTGCTATTAACAGTCTTTTGTCATGACGATTATCCTACGTACTTGTACGTAATACCTTAGGCTAATGCCTTATTGATGAATTACTCGCTTCCGTGTTCATGCCCATTTCGCATTAGACAACATTGTTACATCTTTTATACCGAATACAGCCAATCCTAATGAAATGGATGACAACAATAACCTTGGTGATAAAGGACGTGAACGATGAGTCTAATCCAAAAATCTTTAAAACGAGTGCTCAAAACAACCGCTGTCGCTGCCGCGATGGCACTCGCAGCGACTTCTGTAAACGCTGCTGAAAAAGTCTATCGTTTAAAGCTTGCTGAAACTTGGGGGCCTAATTTCCCAATTTTTGGTGATACCACAAAAAACATGGCCAAAATGGCGGAAGAGATGTCCAACGGACGTTTGCAAATCCGCATTGATTCCGCAAACAAGCATAAAGCGCCTTTTGGGGTGTTTGATATGGTTAAGTCAGGTCAGTATGACATGGGTCACTCAGCGTCTTATTACTGGAAGGGTAAGGTTCCAAACACACTTTACTTCACTTCTATGCCCTTCGGTATGTTGCCAACTGAGCAGTATGCATGGTTTTACTACGGCGGTGGTATGGAGCTGATGGAAAAAGTGTACTCTCCACATAACTTGATGTCTTTCCCTGGCGGTAATACCGATACTCAGATGGGCGGGTGGTTCCAAAAAGAGATCAAGTCCGTCGAGGACTTACAGGGTTTGAAAATGCGGATCCCAGGGTTTGCTGGTGAGATTTTGGCTGAATTAGGTGCCAAGCCAACGAATATCGCCCCTGGTGAGCTATATACTTCTCTAGAGCGTCGCACAATTGATGCCTTGGAATGGGTTGGTCCATCGCTGGATCTACGTATGGGCTTCCACAAAATCGCGCCTTACTACTACACAGGTTGGCATGAGCCAGCGACTGAGCTTCAGTTCCTCGTTAACAAGCGCACCTGGAACCGTCTACCTGATGATCTAAAAGCGATTTTGCAAGTAGCCATGAAAACGGCCGCTTACGATATGTACACGCAATCGAAACACGAAAGCGGCAAAAACTGGGCATCTATTAAGTCTGAATACCCAAATGTTGAAGTAAAAGATTTCCCACCTGAAGTCGTAGCTGCGTTGCGAGAAGCAAACGATCGTTTGTTGAAAGAACATGCAGAAAAAGATGCTTTGGCGAAAGAGATTCAAGAGTCGCAAGCGAACTATATGAATCAAGTTCGACCATGGTCAGATATTTCGCACCGAGCGTACTTAAACAGTCAAGCTCAACAATAACGTTATGAAGCAGGCGACGCTGAGAGGTTTAGCCTGCTATCGAAGCCCAAGAAAACTTCATAATGAATGCTCCGCACCATAGCGGAGCGCATCTAAACGTTCCACGGAGTTCGGAATGAGAAGTCTTATTTATATTGAGCGATTATTTAACCGCTTTAGCGATTTTCTCGGATGGTTATCCAGCATCCTGTTTATTTTGTTGTTAGCAAACGTTGTGTACGACGTTGTCATGCGTTACGTGTTTAATGATGTGTCTATCGCATTCCAAGAAATGGAATGGCATCTATTCTCTGCCGTGTTCTTGCTTGGTGTGCCTTACGCAATTAAGTCCGGTGGCCATGTTCGCGTCGACATTTTTTATGAACGCTTATCTTACAAAGCACAATCCATCATCGACATCATAGGCACACTATTTTTCTTATTCCCTTTTTGCCTACTGGTAGCTTGGTTTGGTATTGATTTCGCCAAGGAAAGTTACGCGTTAGGCGAGACGTCTGGTGACCCAGGTGGCTTACCATATCGTTGGATTATCAAAGCGATGATTCCGCTGTCATTTTTCTTTATGGCGGTGAGTGGTATTGGATTGTTACTTCATTCAATCAACAAAATTGTCAACCCTCATCTCATCTATGCCGGTAATAACGGTAAGTCGTAAAAGGAAGTCATTATGATCGGTATAGTGATGTTTTTTGTTGCGCTCTTTGCGCTTCTATTGGGATTTCCCGTTGCCTTTACTTTTGGTGGTATCGCGCTGATTTTTGGTGTTTGGGCTGAAGGCATCGAGATGTTTGCTTTTATGCCATATCGAATTCAGTCCATTATGGAAAATACGGTGCTAATGGCCGTACCGCTGTTCGTTTTTATGGGGCTAGTGCTACAGAAAACGAAGCTTGCTGAACAGCTACTAGAATCAATGGGGCGTTTGTTCGGTGGCGTTCGCGGTGGTATCGCTATTTCTACCGTGTTAGTTGGCGCATTGCTTGCAGCTTCAACGGGTGTGGTAGGCGCATCAGTTGTTGCGATGGGCTTAATATCTCTTCCTGTGATGCTCAAGTACAATTACGACAAAGGTTTAGCGTGTGGGACTATTTGTGCGTCTGGCACGTTGGGCCAAATTATCCCACCTTCTATCGTGTTGATCTTGTTGGGTGATGTACTTGGCGTACCGGTAGGGGACCTATTTCAAGCTGCGATCTGGCCCGGTATTACACTTGTTGGCGCCTATGTGATCTACATTCTCATCTACGCGAAGTTGAACCCTCAAGCCGCACAGGCGATAGAGCGTGATGAGTCGATCAGTCGTAAACAAGAAGTGCTCACCGCACTGAAAGCTGTATTGCCACCTTTAGCATTGATCATCGTGGTATTGGGCTCCATCTTTGCAGGGATTGCAACACCAACAGAGTCAGCGGCACTGGGCGGTGCAGGTGCGATTATTTTATCGCTATTGTATAAACAGTTTAGTTGGTCGATGATTTATGATGCATCAAAAGAGACAGTTAAGGTAACCGCAATGGTCTTCGCGATCTTACTTGGTGCGACCGCCTTCTCAATGGCATTTACCTACACCGGTGGTGATTATTTAGTTGAAGAGTGGATGTTAGAACTGCCGGGTGAAAAGTGGGGATTCCTTATTATTACCATGGTGGTGATTCTGATTTTAGGTTTCTTTATCGACTTCGTTGAAATCTGTTTTATCATCGTGCCAATTATTGCGCCAGTCGCTGAATTGATGGGCATTAATATGACGTGGTTTGCGATTCTTATTGCGATGAACTTGCAGACGTCGTTCCTCACACCGCCATTTGGCTTTAGTTTGTTCTATCTAAAAGGTGTCGCTCCAGCAGGGGTTACTACGCGTGATATCTACAAAGGTGTGATGCCGTTCATCGCGATTCAGATTGTTGTGTTGGCGTCTTTGCTGTTTTTCCCAGGTTTTTACGGTATGAGTTAATCACTCGATAATAAAGAGATTTTGTGAACTGAGAGTTTTTACCTTTTGAGACAAGTTGTTAAGCTGTTAATTATGTCTATGCAGACACAATCGATTCGTTTGTACTGCTAAGATAGTAAGCTGTAAAGGCAGCGTTTCATGGAGGGAAGGGATGCCTCTCAAAGCAAAGTTAATTCTGCTGACACTGATACCCGTGGTATTGGTGTCAGCGAGTATCAGCTGGATCTCTATCTATCAAACCAAGACCCTTGGCAAAAGGGAGGTAGAGATCTTTCATCAAAACCTGATCCAATCAAAAGAAGCGGCGCTGAAAGATACGGTCGACGTCGCTTTTGACTCCATTTCTTACATCTACAACGATCCGACTTTAGAAGAGAGTGTTGCCAAAACGCGTGTGAAAGCGATTTTAAATCGTTTGAGTTATGGGTCGGACGGCTATTTTTTTGCTTATGATAAATATGGTACCAACCTTGTACACCCAGTTCTTCCGGAGCTTGTCGGGGAAAACTTACTCTATCTTGAAGACGAAAATGGCGATCGCTTAATCGAAGCTTTATTGTATCAAGCGCAATCAGGTGGTGGATTTCATCAGTACCTATGGCAAAAGCCATCTACAGGTGAAGTCGTCCCTAAGCTTAGTTACGCTGCATGGCTCGATAAGTGGGAATGGATGATAGGGACTGGGCTGTATATTGAGGATGTCAGCCGAGAAGTCGCCAATATGCGCGCGGCAGTGAACAAAAATATCGAAACGACATTTTTCTCAGTCGTCGTGATCTTAGCGGTGACCGTTGCTGTAATCATTGTTCTCACTTTGGCGATCAATCTGCACGAGCATCGCCTCGCTGATAAGAACCTGAAAGAATTGGCACATAAAACCGTGATGTTCCAAGAAGATGAGAAAAAGCATTTAGCGCGAGAACTGCACGATGGAATCAATCAGTTGTTAGTCTCCAGTAAATGTCATTTAGACTTAATGAGTCATAGACTTGAAGACGAAAAACTCAAATCCCACTTAGATAAATCACAACGATCGCTCGTCACCGCGATAAATGAGGTGCGGCATATTTCTCATCAGCTCCGTCCAAGCGCCCTCGATGATATCGGTTTAGAAGCAGCACTGACGACCTTGCTACAGGATTTTCATTCCCATTCCGGGATTGATATCGAGAGCAATTTCGATACTCAGCAGCACAAACTGACTTCGGAAGTCGCAACGACGCTATATCGCGTCGCTCAGGAGTCTTTGAATAACATTGAAAAACATGCGCGAGCGAAAAAAGTAACGGTTACTTTGCAAAAAATGGGCAATATGCTGCAATTACTCATACGTGATGATGGCGTTGGATTTGTGGTTAACCAAGCAGTGCACCAACAAGGGATTGGGTTAAGGAACATGCAAGAGCGTGTAGAGTTCATCGGTGGTGAATTTGAGCTAATGAGTGAGCTTGGCTTGGGAACAGAGATTACTGTGCTGCTTAATTTGGATGAAATAGTTTATGGATAAACCGATTAGTGTAGTGATTGTCGATGATCATCAAGTGGTATTGGATGGCTTCATGGCTCGTTTGGAGTTAGAGCCTGACATCGAAGTGGTGGGTACAGCAAGCAATGGCTTGGAAGCGATAGAGGTCGCAAAGCACTTGCAACCGGACGTCATATTGATGGATATCAGCATGCCAATAATGAACGGTATTGAAGCGACTGGTGTGATTAAAGAAGCTCGCCCAGAGAGCAAAATACTTATGTTGACCATGCACGATAATCGCGAGTACATCATGAAGGTCATGCAAGCTGGTGCCGTAGGATATATGCTCAAGGAAATCTCGGCCGAGAAAATGGTGCAAGCAATAAAAACGGTGAACCAAGGCTCGACGTATTTCTGTGAATCCGTCACACAAACACTCTTTACCCAAGAAGTGGTGCCTGCCACGCAAAAAACGAATCCTCTCAGCCGCAGGGAAGAAGCGGTACTTAAATTAGTTGCTCAAGGAAACAGCAGCAAGAAAATCGCCACTTTACTCAATATTAGTTATCGAACGGTAGAGACGCATCGCCATAACATTAAGCACAAGTTGGACTTACATTCGACGGCAGAGTTAGCAAAATATGCGTTTGAAACTGGGTTGACTGAGTAGGAGAGTAGTGCCCGCAAAAAGCGAGCACGTGGGAGCAAAACTAATCGGCTTTGGTAATGCTACCAAGCTCTAGCATTGGAGCAACATCGATGTCCTCTGCATTCATCATCGTCGAGATGCGTTGAACGGAAGATAGTAGAAGGGATTGCTCCCATTCTTCCAATTTTTGGAATCGATTAATGAAGTGCTCTTGCAGCGGCGTTGGTGCTTGTTTTAAGGCTTCTTGGCCCTTGCTCGTAAGTACAGCATGCACTTTACGCTTGTCTTGAACACTGCGCTGACGCTCAACAAACTGGCCTCGTTCTAGTCTATCTAGAATGGTCGTTGCGGTCGCTTGGCTCATGTTAGTGTGGCTAGACAACTGTTTAATCGTCACGTTATCTAAGTCATTGATAGCGCGCATCAAAATCAACTGTGGAGCAGTCAATCCAGACTCTTTGCTCAGCTTTTTAGAATGTAAATCAATAGCGCGGATGATCTGACGAATCGAGACCAATACTTCTTCGTACTTTTCCAATTTATTCATCCAGTCTGTAGGGAACATTTATCGAGGCGACACTAACTTAAATGCGCCCTTATTTAAAGGGGGGAAATCAAAAATTACCTCTACAATTTTACGCCGTGTCCTCAATACCATTTTGTCGCGCCTTTTCGACAAAATAAGAAGAGCTAAAATTATTATAGCAATAAATGTTTGTGGTCTAACTATTGTAGTAGTGATTTGTTCTATCAAAGGCCGTAATCACACAGTGAAAAGTAAGTTATTGGATTTTTTAATAGCAAAAAGATAGACAAAAACGTGTCAAATGATAGGATCTTGCGCCTTCACGGAATGCAAAACGTATCGTGTTCGAAAGATTTTTTTGTTTGGTACGTAAAAACACTACAAAAATAGAGAGGAACGATGACAAAGGGTATAGATAAGTACAGTATCGATAGTACCGACTATACGGTAGGTCAGGACAACGTTCAAAAATGGGGTTTTGATGTTCATAACCCAGTTTTTGGTATTAGTGCAGGTTTAATTGCGCTGTTTCTTGTCGCTGCATTAGTTCTAGATGCACATACCGCAAAGACGGCACTTGATGGGCTGAAGTGGAAAATTATTGGTTCATTCGATTGGTTGTTCATTATTGCAGGTAACATTTTCGTTATTTTCTGTTTGGCACTTATCGTCTCACCAATGGGTAAGATTCGACTAGGTGGTAAAGACGCTGTTGCCGATTACTCGTTTATGTCATGGCTTGCAATGCTATTTGCAGCTGGTATGGGTATCGGTTTAATGTTCTGGAGCGTTGCAGAACCTGTCGCTTACTTCACCGGTTGGTATGAAACGCCACTTGGTGTTGAGGCAAATACACCAGAAGCCGCGAGATTGGCACTGGGTGCAACGATGTTCCACTGGGGCCTTCACCCATGGGCAATTTACGGTGTTGTAGCACTTTCTTTAGCATTCTTTGCCTACAACAAAGGTTTACCGCTATCTATGCGTTCGATCTTCTACCCACTTCTGGGTGATCGTGCATGGGGTTGGGCTGGCCACATTGTGGACATTCTGGCTGTGCTTGCGACTTTATTTGGTCTTGCTACATCCCTAGGTCTAGGTGCGCAGCAAGCAGCAAGTGGTATTCATCACGTATTTGGTGTTGAGCCAGGCCTAGGTCTGCAAATCGTCGTTATTACCGTGGTGACTTTACTTGCTGTTGTTTCAGTCGTACGCGGCATCGATGGTGGTGTTAAAGTCATTAGTAACATCAACATGGTTGTGGCGTTCTTGCTACTTCTCCTTGTTGGTCTTATCGGTTGGGCGGCGAGCCTAGGTTCGATTCCAACCACACTTATGGCATATGTAGAGAATATCATCCCACTAAGTAACCCGTTTGGTCGTACGGACGAAGCTTGGTTCCAAGGCTGGACAGTGTTCTACTGGGCTTGGTGGATTTCATGGTCGCCATTCGTAGGCATGTTCATCGCGCGTGTTTCTCGTGGCCGTACCGTTCGCGAGTTCATCACAGCAGTTCTGCTGGTTCCAACTGCGGTTACCGTTGTTTGGATGTCTGTATTTGGTGGCCTGGCGATCGAGCAAGTTGTTGATAAAGTAGGTGAGCTGGGCACAAATGGCTTGACTGACGTATCTCTCGCTATGTTCCAAATGTTTGATGTTCTTCCATTTGGTAGCATGCTTTCTATCATCGCTGTTGTGTTGGTACTTGTGTTCTTCATTACGTCTTCTGACTCTGGTTCACTTGTTATCGACAGTATCACGGCAGGTGGTAAAGTTGATGCACCTGTACTTCAACGTGTTTTCTGGGCATTCATGGAAGGTGCAATTGCGGTTGCTCTGCTATGGATTGGTGGCTCCGAGGCGGTTCAAGCTCTTCAGGCTGGTGCCATTTCTACAGCACTGCCATTTACCTTCATTCTGCTTGCAATGTGTGTGAGCTTATTGATGGGTATGAGAACAGAGCGTCAGTAATTCGGCATTTTATAAAACCGTTTGACTAACAATTAATCAAAAGGCCAGCAATTTGCTGGCTTTTTTTGTGCGGTTTTTATGACGCTCGAGACAAAAAAATGACACATGAAAGTTCATATTTTACAAAGAGTTAATGTGCTATTTTGTTTTTTAAAAATTAGTGAATAGTCGTAAAAAAGTGTGTAATATTCATGCACCTTAACTGTTCTCCCAACTCAAAAAACTATAAATATGAAATTATCATTAAAACAAAAGCTTATAGGCGCAAGCCTTTCTGCTGTTGTTGTGATGGCAACAGCACTTACTTGGTTGTCGGCTGGTCAATTATTTGATCAGACTCGTTCAGGTGTCTATTCACGTGCGCAAAGTCTTAGTACTACTGCGTCAGAGGGAATTTCTGATTGGGTCAATATCCGTAAAGATATTGCCACTGCGTTCAACGACTACTCGACCGAGCAAGACGTTGTTCCTTTCCTACAACAAGCTCGCAAGGCTGGTGGCTTCGATGACATCTTCCTTGGTACACCAAACGGTGATATGTACCGCTCTCATCCGGAGCGTAACCGTGCTGATTATGACCCTCGCACACGTCCTTGGTACAAGGATGCTGATGCCGCGGGTAAGCAAATCATCACAGCCGCATATCAAGACGCAATCACGAATGCACTACTTGTGACCATTGCTGAGCCAGTAATGAAAAATGGTCAGTTTGTTGGTGTTGTTGGTGCAGACGTACTGATCGATCAGCTTATCAGCGATGTGATTAACTTAGATGCAGGTGAAAACGCGCATGCGATGCTAATCGACATGAATGAAGGCACCTTCTTAGCGCATCCAGATAAAAGCTTGACGCTTAAGCCTATCACCAGTGTTCTAAAAGATTTTTCAGAAGAGGCAATTGAGCGCGCCGCCGATGAAGGTCGTATCGAAGATACGGTAATCAAAGGAAAAGAGAAGCTTTACTACTTCAATAAAGTTCCTGGTACGCATTGGATGTTTGCGATTGAAATGGATCGCGCAACAGAAGAAGCAGGTCATGCGGTATTGCTACGAGATCTATTGTTCACTGCTGTGGCGATCACGATTGTGGTTATTCTTGCAGTTTCTTGGCTAGTTGGTTTCTTGTTCCGTGACTTGAACCGCGTATCAAATGCACTGGAAGAAATTGCATCTGGCGAAGGTGACTTAACGCAACGCCTAGAGCCACGCAGTGATGATGAAGTAGGTAAACTGGCGGAAAACTTCAACCGTTTTGTTGGCAACATGCACACAATGGTTACTAAGCTTAGCCACGTATCTTCTGCGCTTTCAGAGCAAGCACGCACGACAGCACAGCAAGCTGAGGAGCGTAGTCAGCGTATCTCTTACCAGCAAGATGAAATCAACATGGTGGCGACGGCTGTGAACGAAATGGCAGCAGCGACACAAGAAATTGCAGGTAATGCTGATAGCACGGCAAGTAACTCAGAAGAAGCGGTTCAAGCTTGTTCACATGGTTCTAGCCAAGTAACTCAAACGCAAGGCTCTATTCAGAACTTAGCGCAAGAAGTTCAAGTTGCTACTGATGTGATTCAAGAGCTAGAAGCACACGGAAATAGCATCAATACGATTCTATCAACGATTCAAGGCATTGCAGAGCAAACGAACCTACTTGCACTTAACGCGGCGATCGAAGCGGCACGTGCAGGTGAGCAAGGCCGTGGTTTTGCTGTGGTTGCAGATGAAGTCCGCGTATTGAGCCAACGTACTCATGCTTCAACGCAAGAGATTCAAGAAACTATCGAGATGCTACAAGGCACAACAGCCAAAGCGGTCGGTATTATGGGTGACAGTCGTCGTCTAGCTGATACCAGTGTTGATGATGCCAATGCGGCTGCAGCGAGCTTGACGCAAATCCACACTGCTGTTGAGCGTATCAGTGATATGGCAACGCAGATTGCTTCAGCAGCAGAAGAGCAAGCATCGGTAACCACTGAGATCACTCGTAACACTGAAGGTATTCGTGACGTGTCTAACGAGTTGTCAGTCGAAGCTCATCAAGCAGCAGAACAAGCTGCTCACCTGTCTGAGCTATCACACGAACTTGAACAAGAGATTCAACGCTTTAAGCTGTAATCTTGTCTCAACCTAAGTAAAAAGGAGCCATCTGGCTCCTTTTTTGATCGCTATTAAGCGTGAAGTATACTACAGCCAGAACTCACTGATGGGTTGCTCTTCACTGTAATGATGGGCGATTTGCGCTTGCAGTAGCTCTGCGGTAGCAATTGCATCGGTTAATGCATGGTGAGGCGTATAGTCTGGCAGCCCATAACGGCGTCGAGATTGCGCTAGCCGAACCGATTCTGGTTTTTTCCCTTTTAAACGCTCCCAGAGAGAGCCTGAACGTTTCTGTTGAATCGTTTCTTCAAGGTGCAGCGTATCTAAAACAGGAAACTCAATACCTTCCCCTAAACGGCTTTTGAGCGCTTTATCCAGAAACTCTCTCTCGATACGACGGTAATGAACAACAATGATTTTCCCGCTTAAGCATGGTAGCAGCTCGCTTAAGATATCGCCTAAGTCAGGTGCATCGATCAATTCGCTGTGAGTAATACCGTGTATAATGACTGAATCTTCATCGAGTGCACGCTGTGGACGTACCTTCCAATGACGCGAGTTACGTAGGAAAATTCGCTTCAGGTTAAACGGCACCAAACCAATAGTAATGATGTCATGTTTTTCAGGATTCAAACCCGTCGTTTCGAAATCTAACGCCACGAACTCCACCTCAGATAACGGTGTTTCTGGAGCAGGCGGCTTGTTGCTATAAAACGCAATTAAATTCTCATCCTTCGCCATCTCCAGCTTTTGTTCAAACTTCGTTGGCCACTGAATGGTTGGCTTCTGAAAGAGCTTTTTAATCATGCTAAACCTCACTTAAAGCTCTTGTTCGCTTGGTAGCGGAACTTAAGGAAATTTTGACCATTGCTTAGGATCTGGAATGCATCCTTTAGGTTGCGACGTTCAAACTCAGAGAGGTTTTCTGGTTCGATATTGTTATCAGGATCAATGCCTAGTTCCACATCCGTCGCTTGGTGACGAATACGCACCATGGAAATAAACTCTAACGCGTCTTTTAAGTCTTGTGCTCGACCTTTTGGCAAAATGCCAGCGTCAATGATGTCGTCGAGACGCTCAAACGAGTTCTGTGCACGTGAGCCAACTGCCAGAGAGTGAACACGAATTAAGTCGACCAGAGGAGCAGTACCGCGACGTTTGAGGTTGATGGAGTTGTTGTGTCTGCCATCTTTTTCCATCACGAAGTCTTTAAAGAAGCCTAGAGGTGGTGTTCTGTTTAGTGCGTTACGAGCCAAACACGCTAAGAAGCGGTTGTTCTTTCGAGCGCGACGAACAATAAAGCTAGTTAACTGTTCTGCCCATTTTAAGCGGCCATAGACACCATCCAAGTCGAAAAAGATGGAGGCGTTGAGTAGTGCTTTCGGGTTCGGGTTATCAATCCAGTCAGCAAAACACTCTTCCCACTCTGAACGAGTCATGCGCCATAGTGGGTTGGTTGCCATAATATCACCTGTGCAATATTTGTAGCCACAGGCATCTAACCCATCGCTGACGTATTTTGCTAGGGCTTCGAAGTATTTACCATGTTTCTCTTCTTGATAGGTCTCATCTAGAATGATGGCGTTATCTTGGTCAGTCACCAACAGTTGCTCATCTCGCCCCATTGAGCCAAGTGCAAGGAAACAATAAGGAATTGGCGGTGGGCCAAGCTCTTCTTCTGCCATTTCTAGCAGACGCTGTTTGAAGCTTCGGCCAATGACCGACATCGCGCTACCCACCATGTGAGAGTTGGCATCTTCATTGACCAGACGCACGAAGCTGCTTTTCACTTCTTCGGCAACAACGGCTAAATCTTCGATAGTCTGTTGTTGGAAAATACTACTCACCAACAACAACGAATTCTGAGATTCATAACGAACAATGTCGGTTGTTTCGATAATACCGATTGGTAATTGGTTTTTTACCACTGGTAGGTGATGTACGTTGTAACGCAGCATCGTTAACATTGCTTCATAGATGTAAGCGTTGTGGTCAAGAGACATGACCTCCGTGGTCATCACACTAGACACATCGTCCTGTGGGGACAAACCTTCAGCTAACACACGGGTACACAAGTCACGGTCAGTAATGATACCAAGTACTGGGGACTGTGGATCGTCTTCGTCACGAAGGAAATCTGGGTCGACGATAAGTAAAGCCGATACGTTGTCATTCGCCATTTGCTGCGCGGCTTGCTGGATTGTCTGACCACGATCAATCGTATGAGCATCGCCAGTTAGCAAGGTTTTCACTTTCGACGTCGTCAGGTCATTGGCGTCTTTGTTTTCTGAAATGGCTTGGCGTAAACGAGCGCTATTTTCAACTTCAACAAAATCCGCAAAGGAATCAAAGTTATCGTAAATTTCTTGGAAAATGTCACCAGGAATACAGTAGAGCAGGGTATCCTCAATGGCTTTTACCGGAAAGCGGACTTTGTTATTGGTGAGCATGCCCATCTGGCCAAATAGGTCACCTTCGTCAAGGCGGTTATACAGCTCACCTTTGCGTCGATAAACTTCAACAACACCGCTTCGCACCACGTATAAATCTTGGATATAGTCTCCAAAATGGATGATGGGGGTATCTTCTCGGTAGTACGAGATTTCGACACTCTCTGTCACCTTGTTTAGTGTTTCTTCAGGGAGTTCATTGAACGGGGGATACTTGGCGAGAAAGTTGTAAATCTCGAGAAGTTCTGCATCCATCGAAGGCGCCTTTTAGTTCGCAAATAATAAAGTAATCTTAACTTAGTTTTAAAACAGAGTCTTATCTGAACCGCAATTTTCGTGCTCAGTCATAAGATTCTGACATATCGCACGATAAGGGAGCTTCATTTTTACTACTATATGATCACCTCAATTGAAAAAGACGTCGTCGATATGTTTTCTTCGTGATGAATGATTAGCTCTTTGGCTGTTTCAGATCGTTATCACGTCTTTAGATTACGCTATTCTTTTTGAGCCAAGTAGCTCAGGCGATGGAATACAGTGTTTAGATAATTCTCATGAAAGGAAGTCGAATGGTGAGAAATTTATTGCTTGTTTCTTTAGCTGCTTTGCCGGCGATATCAAGCGCAGCGGTCATGGACCAAGCAGAAAAATTTGGGTACGAACACATTCATTTGGATGTTGGTGCCGGAACGACAAACGAAGAATGGTTAGATAACTCTAATGCGACCACAGTTGGACTCGGTGGTAACTATTTGTTTACTGAGAACTGGTTGTTTAATGTTGATTACTCAGCGCAGTTTTTCCATCCGGATGATTTTACTCTTCGCATTGACCGCCTTTTGTTTGGTGGTGGTTACCGTTATGGAGTTACAGAGCAATTCGATATCTACGGGATATATGGAATAGGCGCAATCAAAGCGAAAGCGACGGACGACAAAACGGATAATACGTTGTCTTCCGATAGCGAATTGATTCAAGCTGTAACTGTTGGGGTGAATTACTTGCTCAGTGAAAAGCTTATTGCGACAGCTGAAGTGGAGTTTAACCGTAGTGATATCGTTGATGAGAACAATTTTAAGATCGGTTTTAACTACCAATGGCATAAAGTCATCGGCACTGGTCTTTTTTATCAGTTTAGAGATACTGATTACAGCGGTGAAAGCTCAGATTACGTCAATGAAGTAGGGCTGAGTTTGAAGTTTGTCTACTAGATCGGACGGGTTCGTTTTTGGCGTTAAGTTAAAACAAAAAAGGTCAGCTTATGCTGACCTTTCCTTTTAATAAAGTATGCGACAGTCGATTATAAAACCGCTGCAATGCCTTTACACAGAGGGCCCATATTTGACTTCGTCATACCAGCAACACTGATTCGGCCAGAACCGACAATGTAAATACCGAACTCTTCTTTAAGGCGGTTAACTTGCTCTTTAGAAAGACCAGAGAAAGAGAACATACCATTTTGACGTTCGATGAAACTAAAGTCTGCGTCCACACCCTCTGCTTTTAGTGTCGCTACAAATAGTTCACGCATTTCTTGAATGCGGTCACGCATTTCTGCTACTTCAGCTTCCCATTCCGCACGCATTTCGGCGTTGCCAAGAATGTGAGTCACGACAGCGCTGCCGTGTGCAGGTGGGTTAGAGTAGATAGAGCGAATAATGGCTTTAACTTGAGAAAAAGCGGTTGTTGCGACTTCTTCTGACTCAGCTACTAACGTGAAGGCACCTACGCGTTCATTGTATAGGCCAAAGTTTTTCGAGAAAGAGCTCGCGACTAGGATTTCTTTGTTGTATTTAGCAAAAGTACGAAGACCTGCAGCATCTTCTTCCACACCTTTAGCAAAGCCTTGGTAGGCGAAGTCGAACAGAGGAAGCAACTTCTTCTCTGCGACAAGTTTCGCCAATGTTTCCCATTCTTCAGCTGTAGGATCGATCCCTGTAGGGTTGTGACAGCAGCCGTGTAGAAGCACGATGTCGCCTTCAGACGCAGATTGCAGATCATTTAGCATCGCGTCGAAGTCTTTGTCTTTTGTTTCAGCATTGTAGTAGCTGTATTGTGCCGTTTCGATACCAGCAGCAGTAAATACGCCGTTGTGGTTCGCCCATGTAGGATTGCTGATCCAGATCTTTACATCGCCTAGTTGACGTTTAATGAACTCGCCGGCAACACGTAGTGCACCAGTACCACCCGGAGCTTGCGCTGTTTTAGCGCGTTTTTCGTTTACAATTTCTGCATCAGAGCCGAAAAGCAGTTTTTGCACTGCAATACCGTACTCTGCTGTGCCTTCGATGGTTAGGTAAGATTTGGTTTTTTCAGTTTCAACAAGTGCTGCTTCAGCTTTCTTTACTGTCGCAAGAACGGGAGTTTCGCCTTGCTCGTTTTTGTAAATACCTACGCCAAGGTTAATTTTGTCTGCGCGAGCATCTTTTTTAAACTCTTCAGTAAGGCCAAGAATAGGGTCAGCCGGAGCGGCAACTACTTTTTCAAACATAATCTTCATCCATGTTAATCGAAGGGGTGTGCTAACATTTATACCTTTCAGCAATATTGGTTACAACCGTTACTGAAAAGAAAACCTAAAAAAGTTGCGATTTGAAACAGAATTCTAACATAACTAAAGTTTTTGCCATGAAAACGTTTGGTAGACACAGAGTTTGAAGGGCATTTATGCCATGGTTGGAGAAGTTTTGCACACATCCCAATCGTTTCAATTCAGTGCTTTGCGTTAACGCGTTTATAATTGTCTAGTGAGGATTTGTTGAGACAAAAACGCCCCACCAAAGGTGGAGCGTTTACTGTTAGAAGTATGGATATCGGTTGGGGTTATTTCTTCAGATTGATTTCCGACTCAACCGCATTGGTTTCGATGTCAGGGTTAGAAGAAAGTTTTTCAGTCGCCCAGTCGTTCATATGCTTTAAGATCGCTTTTAATGCGTGCTTTTCGGTTGGTACTTCTGTCTTTTCAACTTCAAGTTTTTGCTTCGGATGCGTACCCGTCGCATCTTCCGCAACGTGTAGCCAATCTGGGTGCCAGTAATAAGGTTGGCCGGAAGGAGAGCTCCAAGAATGTACGCCGTTGGATTCACCTTTGTATTTAATATCTTCTTCGTTGTATTTCGCCATTATTGTTTTCTCTCATAATCCATGAGTTGAGGTGTGCATCACCATTACTATTTAAATGTAACAGATGTAATGAAAATTAATGTGATAACAATCGACTTATTTTGCCCTTTGAACGCTATAGAAGATGCGTACTTCTCATTCAGAAGAATTTACTATTTGGCAGGTTTTAGCTTTATTTGTGTTTAAAGCATACAACGATGGATTCGCCTACCTAATGCTATTCTTGAACGGTGATAGAGCCTAAACTACTCGTCATTCAAGTGTTTGAGAATCGCCGCTTTTGCATGCTCTTCTGTCGCTGTTTCTCCATCAGGGACTTCAAGGTCAGCCTTTTTGTGTTCACCCAAAGCATCTTCAGCGATATGCAGCCAATCAGGATGCCAATAATAAGGGGTGGTACTGCCAGGATGGTCCCAACTATGTACACCTTTATGTTTTCCGCGATACGAGAGATCGTCCATTGTAAAAACTTTCATCGCTTCCTCCTGATTTAAAGACAGTAGTTCGAAGTGAGTTTAACGCACTCAGTCCAACGTAAAACCTTGGCTTTTAGGTATTGCAAAGATGTAAGGCAATATGTGTGTAACAGTCAAAGTATGGGATATAAACGCTCACTTCGTGGCTGAAATATCTATTATAAGCTTGATAAATTACGTTGCTAAATTGAATACTCCCATATCAGAATGCTGGCGCGAAGTATGCTATGGTGCGGCTGTAAGTGAAATGAGGGAAACATGAACCGATACCGTCAACTGGCTGAGCTGTTCAAAACGCAGATTCAGCAAAATACATGGAGAGCAGGGGAAAAGCTGCCATCAGTGCGTGTAACAAGCCGAAACCATTCTGTCAGCGCAGGTACGGTATTACAAGCTTATCAGCTGCTCGAAGCACAAGGTTGGGTCGCAGCGAAACCTCAGTCTGGATACTTTGTGACTGCGGAGTTGGACCGCTTCGAACCGAGTTCTCCAGCCACTTCCGTTTATCGCTCTAGCATCAACGATGAACTTTACGACTACCTCAAAAATCAGGCCTCACCGAATGCGGTGAAGTTTGGCTCCGCGTTTCCAGACCCTGCATTGTTCCCATTAGAAGCGCTAAACCGCAACCTAGCCAGCTCAGGCAGGAAGATGGGGGCAGAGACGTTATTGGATAACTTGCCGCCGGGCTGTGAGTCTCTACGCCGTTTGATTGCTCAACGGTACATCCAACAAGGTATGGTGTTTACCCATGATGATATTGTCGTTACTTCTGGCGCATTAGAAGCATTGAATTTGAGCCTTCAGGCCGTGACCCAGCCTGGAGATACTGTTGTAGTTGAATCACCGACGTTTTATGGCGCACTTCAAGCGATTGAACGTTTAGGTCTAAAGGCGATAGAAATAACGGTGGATCCGTTAACTGGACATTCAGTGGATCAAATTGAAGCGACTTTTGCCGGCAATGATGTTCGCGCATGTTGGTTAATGACTAACTTTCACAATCCAACAGGAACCTTATTAAGTGACGGGCAGAAGCAACGTATCGTCGAACTGGCTGACAAATACGATGTGTACTTGATCGAAGATGATGTGTATTCAGAGCTTTATTTTTCTGAAAAAAAGCCAAGCTCACTTAAAGCTTTTGATACACAAGAGCGCGTGTTGCATTGTGGATCATTTTCAAAAAGCCTTTGCCCTGGCTATAGGCTGGGCTGGGTGGTAAACAAACGCTTCAATGAGCAACTTCAAAAGCTGCAACTTATCTCGACGTTGTCAGGCAGTGCACCAATCCAGCAGGGTATCGCGCATTACTTGCAAAACGATAGTTATGATAGCCATCTTAGAAAACTGCGAAAGAATCTTGAGCAGCGGCAATTGGCGTTTATTGAACTGGTTGATAAGTACTTTCCCCAATCGATTCGTTACACGGAACCGGAAGGCGGCTATTTTCTTTGGATAGAACTGCCGAAAACAAAGTGCGGAAAAGCGATTTATCAGAAGTTATTGGAAGCGAACATCACTGTAGCATTTGGTCAGTTGTTTTCTATCGCTCCAAATTATGAGAACTACCTGAGGCTTAATACATCGTTACTTGTAAATGATGAATTAGAACAAGCCGTGAAGACGGTCGGAGAATTACTTCATTAGCCAACTGTTTACCTGTTTTTTGCTCAAACTGTATCAGTGGACGATACCGAAGCTGTGTTTCAATCATGGGCAGACAACCATTTAGGTTAGGAGCCGTAATGAAAAAGCAGTTGGTAAAGCATGAACTTAGGTTGATGGGTGTTGCTATTTTTAGCGCATTTTTGTTGGTGTTTGCACACTTGATATTGGCGAAATCTTTCTCTCATATGGTTTGGACGGAATACACTGCTGCCGTTATCCCATTTGTGATGTTTGGCTTGTGTGTGGTTGGAGTAAAATACGCAGCGCGAGCAGATGAGGATGACGACGAAAATAACAACTAGAGTGTATACATCGGTTGCTAGAAAATCATTCGTACAAAATAAAAGACCTCCACATGGGAGGTCTTTTTAATTCAATATCACTAAAAAGTGATTAGAAGTTCGCAGAGCGAGGAGTACGTGGGAATGGGATCACGTCACGAACGTTGCCCATACCAGTTACGTAAGATACTAGGCGCTCGAAGCCTAGACCGAAGCCTGCGTGTGGCACTGTACCGTATTTACGTAGATCGCGGTACCAGCTCATATGTTCAGGATCGATACCCACTTCACGCATACGCGCATCTAGAATGTCTAGGCGCTCTTCACGCTGAGAACCACCGATGATTTCGCCGATGCCCGGTGCTAGAACGTCCATCGCTGCAACTGTTTTACCGTCATCGTTAGCACGCATGTAGAATGCTTTAATGTCTTTCGGGTAGTTCTTAACGATTACAGGTGCTTTGAAGTGTTCTTCAGCAAGGAAACGCTCGTGCTCAGAAGACATATCGATACCCCATTCAACTGGGAATTCGAACTCACGACCTGAATCAAGAAGGATCTGGATTGCGTCAGTGTAGTCAACTTGCGCGAAGTCAGAAGAAACGAACTGCTCTAGACGAGTGATTGCTTCTTTGTCGATGCGTTGAGCGAAGAACTCAAGGTCATCGCGACACTCTGCAAGGACTGCTTTAAACACGTACTTGAGCATGTCTTCAGCCAGTTTCGCTACATCATCCAGTTCTGCGAACGCAACTTCAGGCTCAACCATCCAGAATTCTGCTAGGTGGCGGCTTGTGTTTGAGTTTTCAGCTCGGAAAGTAGGGCCGAAAGTGTAAACTTTGCTTAGCGCACAAGCGTAAGCTTCTGCGTTTAGCTGACCAGATACGGTTAGGAACGTCTCTTTACCGAAGAAGTCTTCGTTGTAGTCCACTTTACCAGCGTCAGTGCGAGGAAGGTTTTCCATGTCTAGCGTAGATACGCGGAACATTTCACCAGCGCCTTCAGCATCTGAAGCCGTGATCAACGGCGCAGATACCCAGAAGTAACCTTGCTCGTGGTAGAAGCGGTGGATTGCTTGAGATAGGCAGTTACGTACACGTGCTACTGCACCGATTACGTTTGTGCGCGGACGTAGGTGCGCAACTTCACGTAGGTACTCGATTGAGTGACGAGTTTTTGCCATTGGGTAAGTTTCAGCATCTTCAACCCAACCAACCACTTTAACGTCAGTGGCAGCAAGTTCGAAGTCTTGACCCTTTGCAGGAGATTCAACAATCTTACCAGTTACTTCAACAGAGCAGCCAGTCGTTAGCTTTAATACTTCGTCTTCGTAATTATTAAGATTATTTGGGACCACGGCCTGAATCGGGTCGAAACAAGAGCCGTCATATATGGCAAGGAAAGAGATTCCAGCTTTGGAATCACGACGTGAACGGATCCAGCCACGAACAGTCACTTCGCTGTCTACTGCTAGCTGACCTTTCAATACGTCTGATACAGGCGCGTAAGTCATGTTTTCAATATTCTCCATTGAGGTAAAAATTCAACTCAACGCTTACTTAAAGTACTTGTCTAATAACATTTTTGTTCAAAAAACAAGCTAAGCGCTGAGTTGGGTAGCATTTTACAGATTCAACGAGACATATTACCTGTCAATTCGCTCGCATCAACCTTTATATTCGTTTTGATGGGGAGAATCTCTCTATTTATTCACTCTTTTGTGCTCTGAAAGTGTGAATTGGTTTAGTAATTGCTCTAAACGTTCGGGTAGATGCTCTAAATCAACACTAATATCACGCGTGTGCGATGCTGATTGCGATGTGTCGTTAGCATGCAGTGTGATCACATCTATTTTAGATTGAATATGCTGACTTACATCAGATGTGGTTTGCGTCTGGTTTTGGATATCTTCTGCATGTCTGAGCACTTGGCGCATTTCGTCAACAACGTTATGCATTGTGGCTGATAGTGCCTCGACATCGACAGAGCGTTGATGAGCAAACTGGCAGACGGTATCAACAGAAGTTAATGACTCTTCACTTCCTTGCTGGAATTGAGAAATGATATGTTCAATATTACCAGTGGCCTCAGCCGTCCTAGAAGCCAGGTTACGCACTTCTTCCGCGACGACCGCAAAACCGCGCCCTTGCTCTCCGGCTCGGGCGGCTTCAATAGCAGCATTCAACGCGAGCAGATTGGTTTGTTCTGCAATACCCTTAATAACCACAAGAATGGACGACACTTCTTCGGTTCTTTGATTTAGAGAGCTGATTTTTTCCCGTACGGTATCAATGTTACTTACTAGTTGTTTGATGTCTTCACTTACATTGTGTGCTTGGCTTGCACTATGAGTGGCGACATCAACGGTGTGATTGACCAAAACAGTAGCGTTGTTAGTCGAGTCCTCAACCGCAGTTTGTTGCTGCAGCATATCGGTGATATTGCTTTGTACTTCGCTGGTCTCTAGCTGTTGGTTATTGGCAGCTTTATCTGTGGACTGCGCGACAGCAGTTAGTTTACTCGCGGAGTCGGCAAGTGAGTGAGAGGTGTCTTGCACACGTTCTAAGCTTTCGGAGACCGTATCCATGAATGAATTGATGGCAGTAGAAAGTTGGCCCACTTCATCCTGTTGGTGATGCATAAGTCGTTGAGATAGATCTTTGCTATGGCTCACATTCGACATGAATTTCGACGTTCTTTGAATTGGTCGTACAATGATTTTCTGAATCAAACTCATCGTTATGATGAAGCCCACAAATGCGATTACGGCCATTATTCCCATCGCAAACATTGCCTGTTTACTGATCATTGAATTGACATGATTCATGTTGTATTCCAAGCGAATCGCGCCCAACACTTCTCCTGCTGGTGCAACGTGGCAAGAAACGCAGTTGGTGCCACGGTAATTTTCGCTCGATTTCATTGGTAGCGCGACTACTAACCCTTTGCCCCAATCGGCTGAGATTGGTTCAATCACCAGTTCACCATTCAACGCTCGTTGATCAATATCATCGACAGGCTGCTGGTTTTGTTGCCCAGGTCCGTAAAGTTTGGTCACAGCGTCAGCTCGCAACACGCGAACTGCTTCAATGCCTTCTTGGGCCAGGGCCTTTTGACGTAAGGTTTCTTTTTGCGACATGGTGCCCGTAAGCATCATCATATTTAGGCTATCGAAATAATTACTAGCCTTATCATGGAGTTGTTCACTAAGAACATCATTGATTAAGGTTTTTTGTTGATGGTATTGGTAAGCCGTAGAGGCAGCTAGAACGCAGCTGAAGACAGCAATTAACGCCAGTAAGAGCTTAAAAGTGATAGTTGAGCGCATAAATTTATAAGTGTAATTGGAACGAACTGCACAATATTAATGTGCACAAATGCGCACTGCGAACAACGAAATGAATGATTGTGACCCCACACATGTTGGGGATATGTAATTGTGATGTGAGTGCTGTGTAATCAAATGTTTGGCGCGTGACAGAAATACGGCGCTTTGGTGTGAGTGATAGCAAAGAGGCCGGGAACCAGCGGAAGTTTTTGCTACGCTTGTATGGGGTAACGCTTGTCTCTTGGCAGCGAATTCCTTAGTATTGCCTGTCTTTTTAAAGCCTGAGAATCAAGATGAAAACAGAATTATACAAAGAGTTTATGTTCGAAGCAGCACACCATTTGCCACACGTACCAGAAGGTCACAAGTGTGGTCGTTTGCACGGACACTCTTTCCTTGTTCGTCTTTATGTAGAAGGTGAAGTTGATCCACATACAGGTTGGGTAGTGGATTTTGCAGAGATCAAAGCTGCATTTAAACCAATTTACAATCGCTTAGACCATTACTACCTAAACGACATTGAAGGGTTAGAGAACCCGACTAGCGAAGTGTTAGCAAAATGGATTTGGCAGCAGCTTAAGCCAAGCTTACCACTGCTAAGTAAAGTAGAAATCAAAGAAACGTGCACAGCTGGTTGTATTTACAAAGGCGAATAAGTCACTTTCTATTGAGCATTAAACAAAGGCAAGCGAGAAGCTTGCCTTTGTTGTATCTGAATGCCCCAATTTTGATTATGCTTCGCCTGCTAGCTTAATGGATGTCGTAGAATCCATTCTTTTTCATTATCACCCAATGTTGTTTCCTCTGTATTAATGAATCCGCACGCATCAAAAAAACTGATAGCGTATTGCTGACTTTGTGGAACAGTGGCGCAAAGAGAGGTGCTTTTAGGGTTAATGGTATACGCATAAAGGAAGAGTTTACGCAATGCCTCACTCCCAACCCCTTGACGTTGGAAATGTTGATCAATCATCAAGTATTTAAGCTCCAGTTCGTATCGTTTAGCAAACGGCGCATGTTGGGAGAAACCTTTATCGATAACAAGATAGCCTACTAATAGGTCATCAGAATAAATCGTAAACAACGCCTCTGACTTACTACGTTTTTGGTAAGCCATTTCAAACGGTGTAAAAAATCCTTTTTGCTCTTCTTGCACATCCAATTGCATCAAACTTGAAAAATCTTTCAGTTTGGTGGGTTTAATCGCAATCATCGCTCAATCACAAATTGGCGGCATACCGTTATGCCACCACGAGTTTTTATAGAGTATTAAATCTATTTTAAGTAACTAACCGAGTGAAGAAAAGCTAGCAATGAAGAGGGTAATAATAACCTTGGTGAATATAGGCGCCCAATGTTGTGAGTAAGTGAGCACTGTCTGCCGTTTCTACGCCTTCAACAATGACCGTGCAGCGATACGTATTGCCCATAGCAATTAACTGACGCAAGGTTTCTATCTTTTTATCATCAGATTTTAGGCCAATAACAAATTCTCGGTCGATTTTGAGGTAGTCCGGATTCAGCTTGCTGATAAGCGCCACATTATTATTGCCGGTGCCAAAGTCATCAATACTGATTTTACAATCCAGTGCTTTTAGTTTCGCGACATTGCCATAAATCTCAGAGGTATAATACATCGATGCATTTTCTGTGATTTCGATTGTCAGCAAACGGCAATCCCGATTAGATAGCTCTCTATATAGGATTGAAAAGTTACGCCCTCGCAGCAAAGAAGGACAAACGTTAATGCTGATAGGGATGGGCAACGCTTTTTGTTTGGTGTAGATGGAATCAATCACCAGTAAGGTATGAGTTAGCAGCAATCCATTGCGGATCAGTGTTTCAATAAACCGTTGCGTATTTTTTACCTTAAACCGGGAGAGGGCTTCGTAGTGCACAATCTTTTGTGCCGAAGTGTTATAAATCGGTTCCAGTTTTATTTTGAATTGTCGAATTGCGCACAAGTAAGCCATAAAGGCTTGTAGGGAGCGGTGACGCAGTATAATGAGAAAAAGTAAGCTCAGTAGAATGATACTTTGAAACGGTCCAGAGATGTAATACACCTCTTTATAGCCACTATTCTTTACGTGATAATTGAAGAAGCGTTCATTGGTGTTACCAATCTCTAACGATGTTCCGGTATTCGTTGATAGCTTCATACCGGAAAGAAAAAAACGTGAAATATGATTTTCAACATTGTCGGATAAGTTAATGTTTTTAACACGAACCAAAACAGTTGCGTTATTTAAGTCAAATGATTGGGTAGTGTAATTGCTATTGTTACTCCACTCTTCAAAGGCTTTTTTGCTGACAGGGACAACGGTTTCTGGAGTGACTAAGCATCGAATATTGAAACGATCTAGCATCATGCTCGATTCCACCAACTTCACATTATCAAATAGTGACTTCAGTTCGCTTTCATTAGCAAAGCAACTCCTGCGGGAAAGGTTCTCTGCAATTTCGAAGGCGTTATCCAGATAATTATGTTTAACGATGCTGTTTATCGCGTAGTAACAGATAGCAAAGAAAATGATCGCAGTGATCAACACAACCCACATTGCTTCTGAATAGATCTTTTTATTACGCAGGCAAATACGAAGCGCTTTGCGAAGACTATTGGTTGTGTATTGATTGATCTTCTGTTGATGTTCGATGCCATTCTGATGGTTGTTTTGCATAGTAAAAGGGATGAAGTATCCGGTCCGGTGAATGTTTTCGATAATGTTTTTGTTAGTGGTTAAATGTTCTTCCGTGAGCTTGCGAAATTTCTTTCTTAGAGCGGCCACCGCGTTTTTAAAGCCATTTTCAGGCAGTGTCATTTTGTATTGTTGAGTGATTTTGCTTTCTATTAACCGCTGACTAATCGGCGTATTTAAACTGCCGTATGTGGCGATAGTTGACAGAATGGCGTACTCATTTGGGTTGACAGGAATGGAGTGGTGGAGTGACTGATTGAGCTCTAGAGATATTTCGTTTTCGGACAAGCAAACGCAGATTTGGTTTCCAATTTCAAACCTAATCATGTGTTGATGTGCTCCAAGTTTAATTTTTGGCTACGTTATCAATAAAGCTAGGGAAGAGATGTGATTTTTTACTGAGATATCCATAATATTTGGATATATTCAACGTTTTAGGTTTTTTTTTACTTGTCCTGATAACGCATTCTCCTGGGTTTTTGGGGTATAAAAAAACCCGAGCATAAACTCGGGTTTTGATTGGTATTCAGAAAGGCGTGTTAGCAAATCACTTTGATTGCTAGACCACCTTGAGATGTTTCGCGGTATTTCGCGTTCATGTCTTTACCTGTTTCTAGCATGGTTTCGATAACCTTATCTAGAGAAACAGTTGGAGCTGAAGAGCGACGTAGTGCCATACGAGTAGAGTTGATTGCTTTTACTGCCGCAATACCGTTACGCTCGATACATGGAACCTGAACCTGACCTGCAACTGGGTCACACGTTAGACCTAAGTTGTGCTCCATTGCGATTTCTGCTGCCATACATACTTGCTCTGGGCTACCACCCATAAGCTCAGCAAGGCCTGCTGCTGCCATAGAACATGCCACGCCAACTTCACCCTGACAGCCAACCTCTGCACCAGAGATCGACGCGTTACGCTTGTAAAGACCACCGATTGCGCCAGAAGCTGCAAAGTAACGGATGTAATCTTTTTCAGTCACAGTTTGGATGAACTTATCGTAGTAAGCCAGTACCGCAGGGATGATGCCACACGCACCGTTAGTTGGTGCTGTAACAACGCGGCCACCTGCTGCGTTCTCTTCGTTTACTGCGAAAGCAAACATGTTTACCCAATCAACAACAGACATTGGGTCGTTTGTTGTCTTTTCTGAAGTAAGTAGCTGCTGGCGAAGTGCTGCTGCACGGCGAGGCACACGCAATGGACCTGGCAAAATACCTTCTTCATTCATACCGCGATCCATACACTCGCGCATTGTGCGCCAGATGTTTGCGAAATAAGTACGAGTTTCTTCATCTGAATGAAGCGCATGCTCATTCTTCATGGTTAGTGCGCTGATGGACAATCCACTTTCATGGCATTGGTTAACCAGTTCCTCTGCCGTTGTAAACGGGTAAGGTACTTTTACTGGGTTCTCAGCTTCTTTACCGAAATTTTCTTCATCAACGATGAAACCACCGCCGATAGAGTAGTAAGTTTTTGAGTACGCTTTTTCGTCATCAATCCAAGCGTGGATCTGCATGCCGTTTTCGTGTAGCTCTAGGTTTGTTTTGTGGAAGTTCATTCCACCTTCACGTGGGAACGATACTGTGTGACAGTGCATGCCAACAGGAAGGCGTTCAGTTTCTTCTACACGAGCGATAAAGCCCGGGATAGAATCGATATCAACTTTCTCAGGAGTGTTGCCTGCAAGACCCATGATGATAGCAATATCTGTGTGGTGACCTTTCCCTGTCAGTGATAGTGATCCATAAACGTCAACGGTGATTTTAGTGATGTCGCGCAGTTTTCCCATTGCACGAAGATCATCAATAAACTCTTTACCCGCTTTCATTGGGCCTACAGTGTGTGAGCTTGAAGGTCCAACACCGATTTTATAGATATCAAAAACACTAATCATATCGATTACCTCAGAAGAAAGCCTCCCAAGGGGAGTTGGGAGGCTTAATTTTATCGTTATATTTTTGGATTAATCATACTGCACTGGGCAGAGATGATTAAAGAGCGCCGTAGATTACAGAACTAATTGCAGCAAGACCACAGATTGCTGTGAAAATTTGCACAGGTGCTGAAGTTTTGTACTTAGCCATCGCAGGAACTTTTTGCATTGCGAAGATTGGCATCAAGAATAGGATTGCGGCAATCATCGGTGCACCCATTGTTTCAATCATACCTAGGATGCTTGGGTTAACGATAGCAACGATCCAAGTTGTGATTACAATGAAGATTAGAGACATCTTCTCGATCTTGCTTACTGGTGATTTTGAACGAGATTTCACTAGACCAACTAGACCTTCGTGCGCACCTAAGAAGTGGCCAAAGTAGCTAGAGGTGATCGCTGCGAAAGCAACCAATGGACCCATGTAAGAGATCAGTGGAGATTCATGCACGTTTGCTAGGTAAGAGAGAACAGAGATGTTTTGCTCTTGCGCCGTTGCTAGTTGCTCTGGAGACAGAGAAAGTACAACAGAGAAAACGAAGAACATAACAAAGCCCATCAGCATCATTGCTGCGCCACCGGTGATAGCGTCAGTTTTCTTAACTGCGTCATCACCGTATACACGACGTTGCTCTTTAGAGAACTGAGAAATGATTGGGCTGTGGTTGAAAGAGAACACAATAACAGGGATTGCTAGCCAAACGATAGCTGGCATTGCACCCCAGTCAGGTGACACTTCCATCATTGAAGTGTTCCAACCAGGAATTAGGTATACAGACAGTGCTAGTAGGATGAACACGAGAGGGTAAACCATTGCTGAAGTTGCTTTCAGCATAAGCTCTTTACCGAATACTACGCCTGCTGTCATTGCAGCAATAAGTGCACCAGAAAGTAGCCAGCGAGGAATAGATTCCATGCCCATTTGGTTAACTAGGAAAGAGTCAACTGTGTTTGTGATACCAACACCGTAGATAAGTACGATTGGGTAGATAGCGAAGAAGTAAGCGAACGTAATAAGGTTTGCGCCAGTCTTACCAAAGTGCTCTTCTACTGTGTCGGTGATGTCCGCTTCAGGGTTTTTCGCAGAAAGAACGAAACGAGCTAAAGATTTGTGTGCGAACCAAGTCATTGGTGCTGCGATTAGGGCTAGGATTACTAATGGCCAAAAGCCACCTGCACCTGCTTTAATAGGAAGGAACAGTACACCTGCACCTACTGCCGTACCAAAAAGGGACAGACACCAGGTAAAGTCTTTGTAAGAAAACTTACTAGACGATTGTGCGGTAGAAACCGCAGAAGTAGTTGTATTCATTTTTTAGTTACTCATTTTGGGAACAGGAAATAAGTCGGGAGTAATTTTGCAAGATTTTACACTAGGAAAATTAGATCTAAATCATTTATTGCTTACGCTTATTGAATGATATGTCAAAAACCTGCTTTTTATCACGAAAATGATGTGCTACTCGTGATTTCTGCTAATGAGTAAAATTAGAAAAACTTATCAATAGGGCTGTTTGTATAAATTTATTTCACCGCAAGCGTTTGCGGTGAAAATGGAAAATTAATCTAATGTGAATGAATGTTTATGAAGCAACGTTTTATTAATATTGATGCGCATAATGATCGCGCCTATAAAAGCACCGATATCAACAACTATTTAATGTGAAATAATATGTTTTTGCATTGATTCGATAATTTGTGCCGTCATGCCCCAGATGAAATGCTGTCTATATGGGATAGCAAATACACGATGACTGCTTCTTTTTAGGTCAAATTTGGTGCTATACAATTTTTTGGGGTTCAGAATATGGTTGGCAGGAACCTCAAAAACTGACTCTACTTCATTTGGGTCAATATGCGTTTTATATTCCGGAGAAACAAAAGCCAAAAAAGGTGTCACATTAAATTGACTAATCGTTGGTAGTGTAGGCAGTTGACCAAACACATGAATATGCTCATCTTCTATCCCAACTTCTTCTTTGGTTTCCCTTAAAGCGGTATTCACGAGCTGAATATCTTCCTGCTCATATTTGCCACCGGGAAAGCTGATTTGTCCCGGATGATGGCGTAAGTGGGCTGCACGCTTAGTCAGAATGACTTGTAACCCGTCATCGCGTTCCACAAAACCGATTAAGACTGCCGCATCTCTCAGGGACTTTTCTTTCATCCATTTCAGTCGTGCAAGGGACTCTTTGTGGTAGCCCGTTGGAAGCCGAAATTGAAAGTTCTGTAGTAAATGAGTTTTGTCGATAACCAAACTGAGTCCTTATTTATCGTGCCTAACCATTATTTATTATACTCAAAGACGGCAAAGCGTATGGCGTTATCGTTACTGGTTACCAAATAAAACATTCGCATTAAAGCACTCGCCAGCACTTTCCCTCTTTGTGTTGTGTGTCTCACTCTACTTGAACATATTAATTTGAAACTTATAAGGTTATACACCATTCTTTATTTTAGGACGTCACTATAGGGCAAGTATTGGCCAATGAAAGGGATTATTTTCACCGAGTTCATGGAGTTAGTGGAAGAGAAATTCGGTCTTGATGTGTTAGACCAAGTTCTCGATCTTTCTAACGATGAAGGTGTTTACACTGCTGTTGGTAGTTACGATCACAAAGACTTGGTTAAGTTGATCGTGAATCTCAGTAAAGTATCTGGTGTTCCCCCCGAGCAACTGCAAGAGGTGTTTGGAGAGTGCGTCTTTTTGAATTTACTTCGCTCTATTCCTAGTCACGCCAGTTTGCAACAGTGTGAAACGACGTTTCAATTTGTTCGCCATGTTGAAGACTTTATTCATGTCGAAGTTAAGAAGCTCTATCCTGATGCTAACCCTCCGCAATTTGATTTCATTAGTGAAAACCAATCCCAATTGGTATTTGACTACCACAGCGCAAGATGTATGTCTCACGTATGCTTAGGATTGATAAAAGGTTGTGCTGCACATTTTGGTGAGGTAGTTCATATCAAACATCAAAACCAGTCAGAAGATGGCAGCAAAGTACGTTTTTGGTTAGAGGCTCAATAAGAACGATATGACGGGAAGTTCCTCATTAGAAAGGAAACTCAAACGAGAAGTTGCATCAAGAAAAGCAGCTGAGCAGCTGTTGGAACAGAAAAGCTTAGAGTTATATGAATCCAACCAGCAACTCAGTGTTGCATTGAAAAAGCTGGAGCTGAAATCTAAAAAGGATCTTCGTAAGTTTGAGTTTGAAGAGCAAATTGATGCCACGTTGATTAAGTTCGGTCGTACTTTTTTATCGAGCACGTTCGATGAAGCAATGATAGCGAGCTTTATTGAGCAGCTCACTTCTAACTCGATCATTTCTGCGGCTTACTTGTTTCTTGACGCTACAAAGCTGAGCTCATTGCGTCGTCATCACTTTGGTCACTTACAGCTTCGTCATAACAACGAGATTTTAACCTCTCCTAATTGGCAGGGAGAGAATTTGCATTTGCCAGTTATCATTGATGGGGAAACGGTTGGGGAGTTGATTTTCTCTGTGTTGCAAGATCAAATCGATCAGTCTTTTATTTCCAAACAGATGGAGCTCGTGTCTGACTTAGTTCATGGTGTTATTGGTCGACACTTAAGTTTAGAGCGAGAGGTCGAGCTGAGAAAGCGGGCTGAGGAATCAGAAAAAGCGACGAAGGAGTTTGTCGCCATGATTAACCATGAGCTGCGAACTCCTCTCAATGGCGTATTGGGTAGTGCGGAGTTATTGAGTCGAACCCAATTAGAAGAAGAGCAGCGTCAATACTTGAGCAATCTGACTCAATCAGGGGACTTATTGAGAGTTATCATTAATGATCTTCTTGATTTCAGTAAGATGAATGCCGGTATGATGGAAATCATACATAAAGTCTTTGCCTGGGAGGAACTTGAAAAAGCCATCATGGGTGTATTTGCAGCTAAGGCTGCGGAAAAACGTATCCATTTCTCTATCGACAAAAAGCTGGGGATCCCGGAATTTTTAGTCGGTGACTTAGAGCGCATTACACAAATTTTGGTTAACTTGGTGGGAAACGCGATTAAGTTTACTCACTTGGGTGGCGTCGTGTTACGGGTGGAATGGCTTAACGGCACGGCTTATTTTGAGGTTGAAGACACTGGTATTGGCATCCCAATAAAAGCACAGCCGTCACTCTTTGACCCATTTGTCCAAGTTGATCGCTCGGCGAAACGCAGCTTTGAAGGCTCAGGTTTAGGTCTCGCGATTTGTAAAAACCTCGTGGATTTGATGCAAGGTCAAATTAGCTTTGAGAGTGAAGAGCGCAAAGGGACAACTTTTAAAGTTGCTATTCCTCTTGAGGAAGGGCAAGCACAAGGCACAGCAGAGGGGGAATTGGTCACCATAGAGCGAAGCGATTTAGCAGGACGCTCAATATTAGTGGTTGATGACATCAGAATGAATCAAGTCATTGTTACTCAAATGCTGAAAAAACTCGACATTACACCTGATTTAAAAGCCAACGGCAAAGAAGCATTAGAAGCGGTGAAAAGTAAAGACTACGAACTGATATTCATGGACTGCCGAATGCCAGAAATGGATGGTTATGAGGCGACGATGTATCTGAGAGAGCGTGGCTTTACTCATCCTATTATTGCATTAACCGCTGGCACTACCATCGAAGAGCGTCAAAAGTGTATTGATTCAGGCATGGACGACATCCTCACTAAGCCGTACACCGCAACCGATATCGAACAGATTATGTGTAAGTGGCTTGAGCAGTAGACGCTGCCTCTTAAAAAGTATGTTTGTTGGCCAACGGCTAAAAGCTAAAGTACATGCAAATAAAACACACAAAAAAGCGCACCACACCGGATAATGCCGATCATTTAACGATGTTTTTTGGGTCATTCTAGCGAGCCTTGGCGAGACTAAGAATCTAGTAGCAGCACGCCGAGCGGATAATGAAACAAATTTGACCACAAAGTGCTTGAATAGAAGAACCTGTATCACGCTCTTTCGTCGCTGTGCAGGGTGATGAGATACAGAAATATGCCACTCGCTGTTAAATGAGCGGCTTTATCCGTTCTGGAGGCGTTTTAGATTGTTTTCGTCAATAGCATTAAAGCGGCGTTGTGTGCTGTTGAAACCTACGATTGTAGCGCTGGCAAAATCTTTGAAAGCTTATCCAACGTTTCTTGATACTCAGAGGCGCAATCGCTATCTGCCACGACGCCGCCGCCAGCCCAAGCGTAAAGTTTGTTTTTTTCCGCTACAAGAGTTCGGATAGTAATGCTGGTGTCCATACGACCATGGCGTGAAATGTAGCCAATACTGCCGCAATACGCGCTGCGTCGATGCGGCTCCAGTTCTTCAATAATCTGCATTGCGCGAACTTTAGGTGCTCCCGTAATTGAACCGCCTGGAAAACACGCTCGCAGCAAATCCGCAGGAGCGTATTGTTCATCCAAATTTGCACGAATGGTGCTCACCAAATGATGCACGGCAGGGAAGCTTTCAATATCGAACAACTTTGGCACGTGAACGCTACCCGGTGATGCAACCCGACCAATATCATTACGCAGCAAATCGACAATCATCAGGTTTTCTGCCTGATCTTTTTCCGCTGTCTGCAAGTCATGGGCATTAGCGTTATCTTTCTTTGGATCTTCGCTGCGTGGGCGAGTACCTTTGATTGGTTTTGTTTCAATGACGCGATCTTTGAGCTCTAAAAAGCGCTCTGGAGAGATACTCAAAATCGAAGACTCAGGCATACGGATAAAAGCGGAAAATGGCGCTTGGTTGGCGGACTCTAATTTTAGATACGCTTGCCACTCACTGCCTTGATACGGTGCGTTAAAGCGTTGCGCCAAATTGATCTGATAACAGTCACCGCTCAACAAGTATTCTTGCACCTTGTCAAAGCGAGTGGCGTAGCTCTCTTTTGTCATGTTTGACTGCCAAGCACCAGACAAAGCGAAGTCAACGGTTTGTTCTGCTTTTTGCTCGTTTAACCATTGCCAAGCTTGCTCGATGTTCTGACCGACTAAGCATGCTTTTTTAAGCTTGTGGTCAACAACGACGGCCCATTCATACAGACCTACCGCCATATCCGGCGTGTTGAGATCTTTTTCTGCCACTTCTGGCATCGTTTCTACGCGGCGACCTAAATCGTAACTGAAGTAACCTAGCGCACCGCCGACAAAAGGCAAATCCAATTCTTTATTTAACTCTACGTGAGGAAGCCACTGTTCTTGCATCTGATGAAGCAGCGCAAATGGGTCATCTTGAGTTGAATAGGCATTCGATGGCGTTTCAACTTGTGTGTTGTCGGCAGTGGTTTCTAACGTTGCAATTGGGTTGGCAACCAATACATCGAAGCGGCTATCGATATGCGTTTTTGATGCAGAACGCAGCAACATCGCCCAAGGCTGGTGTTGAATGCGAGAAAAAAGGTGAAGAGCAAACTCTGGTGCGTATTCCAACGCTTTAAAATCAATGAATTGATTGTCCATGTTGTTCATTTGTGTAATTTGTGACAAAGAGATCGTTCACTGCATGGCATGTCATGGGCAGCAAGAGTATCATATTCCTCTGTGTAGCCAAACTCCCTCTATTCATAGGGTTTTGAGATGGTTTACAAGTAGGCAACTTCAGCATTTCGTGTGTCGATATCAGCCGTTCGACAATTGTTTATAAAAAACGAAGCTCAAAAGAGCAATAAGCTTAACAAACACGATTGAAGCCAAGCCAATAATGGAAGCATAACTATAACGAGGCATGTAATGACGGTAATACGCAAGCAGGATGTGATCAGCAGTGTCGCTGATGCGCTACAGTATATTTCTTACTACCACCCGCTAGACTTTGTTCAAGCTCTTGAAAAAGCCTATCACCGCGAAGAGAGTCAAGCCGCGAAAGACGCTATTGCTCAGATCCTTATTAACTCCCGAATGTCCGCAGAAGGTCACCGTCCAATTTGTCAGGATACTGGTATTGTGACGTGTTTCGTCAACATCGGTATGGGCGTGCAATGGGATTCGACCGACATGACGGTTCAGCAGATGGTAGATGAAGGTGTTCGACAAGCGTACACGAACCCTGATAACCCGTTGCGTGCGTCAGTACTAATGGACCCTGCTGGTAAACGTATTAATACCAAAGACAACACGCCTGCCGTCGTACATATCAACATGGTTCCGGGCGATAAAGTTGAAATTCAGATCGCTGCGAAGGGCGGCGGTAGCGAAAACAAAACTAAGATGGTGATGCTAAACCCATCTGACGATATTGCTGAGTGGGTAGAAAAAACGCTACCAACAATGGGGGCGGGCTGGTGTCCTCCTGGCATGCTTGGCATTGGTATCGGCGGTACGGCTGAAAAAGCAGCGGTATTGGCAAAAGAATCTCTAATGGAACACATCGATATTCAAGAACTTATTGACCGTGGCCCACAAAACGCAGAAGAAGAGCTTCGTTTGGATATCTTCAATCGCGTGAACAAACTTGGTATCGGTGCGCAAGGTCTTGGCGGTTTGACGACTGTTGTCGACGTTAAAATCAAAACTGCGCCAACGCACGCGGCTTCTAAGCCTGTTTGTTTGATCCCGAACTGTGCGGCGACTCGTCACGTACACTTCACGCTTGATGGTAGCGGCCCAGCAGAGCTAACACCACCTAAACTAGAAGATTGGCCAGATATCACTTGGGAAGCGGGCGAAAATACGCGTCGCGTAAACTTAGACACAATTACTAAAGAAGAAGTACAAGAGTGGAAGACAGGCGAAACGGTTCTTCTATCAGGTAAAATTCTGACTGGTCGTGATGCTGCGCATAAACGTATTCAAGGCATGCTAGATAACGGTGAAGGTCTACCTGAAGGCGTAGATCTCAACGGTAAGTTCATTTACTACGTAGGCCCTGTCGATGCAGTTGGTGATGAAGTCGTTGGTCCTGCTGGCCCAACAACATCAACGCGTATGGATAAATTCACCGACATGATGCTAGAAAAGACCGGCATCATGGGCATGATCGGTAAAGCTGAGCGTGGCCCTGCAACGGTTGAATCTATCAAGAATCACAAAGCGGTTTACCTAATGGCTGTAGGTGGCGCTGCGTACTTGGTGGCGAAAGCGATCAAGAAAGCTCGCGTTGTCGCATTTGAAGATTTAGGTATGGAAGCGATTTACGAATTTGAAGTTGAAGATATGCCAGTAACAGTGGCCGTCGACTCAAATGGTGTTAACGCGCACCAAATTGGTCCAGACACTTGGAAAGTGAAAATTCAAGAGATGGAAGCATAAGGCAAAGGGCAATCTTGCTGCGTCTCAGTAGAGAGAATGTGACAAGGTGCTGATTTACCTAGCAAACAATTGACAAAAGTGCAGCGAAACCTGCACTTTTTGTCTATATAATTAAGGATATAAACCTTTAGGCATAGCAATCAAACGTTATGCGAACAATAATTAGGAGACGGCATGCCTCGTTTTATTCAGATTCTACAAATTATTCTTGCTGTAGTGATAGGTGGCTTTGTTGGCTATGACTTGATTCTTCACGGTATCAGCATCTTTGATGAAAAGTACGTGACCATCACATGTGTGTTGTGGTTGATTTTGGAAATCGCTCTATTTGTTATCTATAAGTTAATCGAAGACGACTAGGCTTAAAGAAAGCGGGTTCCTGTTTAACATAGTAATCAGCGCATATAGAGTTACTAATGCTGTAGATTAAGTAAGCCTCTGAACCACTCAGGGGCTTTTCTTTTTTAACACAGCATTAAGCCGGATGTTTTGTTCATCTTTTATTAAGGTATATAAAGTTAAACTCATAGAATTCGGGATAGAACAGTATTCATAGATCGAAATTCGAAGTCGCTGACAACGTTGTTTTAAAGTGGAGTAAGATAAAGAAGCGTAATGAAGAGAATAAAGAAAGAAGTTAATGACTTTATCAACAGAGGTATGGACTCTAATGTTCGAATTGCTGTCACCGGACTTTCTCGTGCCGGTAAGACGGCATTCATCACGTCATTAGTGAATCAGCTTCTTCATACTGCAACCCATGACAATTTGCCTCTTTTGACTGCGGCTAGAGATAAGCGCCTTATTGGGGCGAAGCGTGAGCCTCAATCGAATATGATGGTGCCACGCTTTGCTTACGATGAGGCGATGAGCCAAATTCATGCCACTCCACCTCAGTGGCCAGTACCGACACGTGATGTGAGTGAGATTCGCTTAGCGCTCAAGTACAAACCAAATAAAACTACGAAAAAGCTGTTGAGTAAAACCGCAATTTTAAATGTTGATATTATCGACTATCCAGGAGAGTGGTTGCTCGACCTGCCTTTATTGGACATGGACTTTGCAACGTGGTCGCAAACTCAGTTTGATGCACTTAAAGGCCAGCGTGGCGATTTAGCCAAAGCTTGGCTTTCTGAACTGGAGAAAGTGGATCTCTTTGCAGAAGTGAATGAGAAACTACTTGAGAAAGTTGCACACACATACACCGAGTACCTTCATGCCTGTAAAGACGCTGGCCTTCATTGGGTTCAGCCTGGCCGCTTTGTATTACCTGGTGAGCTAGCAGGCGCGCCGGTGCTACAGTTTTTTCCGTGTCGTGTTGATTCGGAAAGCAAAGCGTCCAAGGGCAGTAACTTAGCGATGTTAGAAGCCCGTTTTCAGGAATACCAACAGAAAGTCGTGAAAGCGTTTTATAAGCATCATTTTGCGACCTTCGATCGCCAGATTGTACTGGTGGATTGTTTGCAGCCTCTCAATGCCGGTGATGAAGCGTTTTACGACATGCGCCAAGCGCTAGAACAGATCATGCATAGCTTCCGCTATGGTCGTAGTAGCTTTTTGCGTCGTTTGTTCTCACCAAAAATCGACAAAGTGTTGTTTGCTGCTACAAAAGCGGATCATATCACGCCCGATCAGCACCCAAATTTGGTGTCTCTGCTCCAACAAATGGTGCATCCAGCATGGCAAACGGCAGCCTACGAGAATATTGAGATGAGCTGCATGAGTATCGCTTCCATCCAAGCAACCACGACGGGGTTTATTTCCTCTGGAGATAAGACCATCCCGGCGTTACAAGGAACAACATTGGGTGGTGAGCCGATGACTATGTTTCCCGGAGAGGTGCCGAAAAAGCTACCAAATGCAGCGTATTGGCAAAACAACGGGTTTGATTTTACGTCGTTTCGTCCGATGCCCTCACCGAATGATGAGCCAGTGAAGCACATACGCTTAGACAAAGCATTGGATTACCTGATTGGAGATAAATTGAAATGAGTGAGTTGAAGCAAAAACAAGTTTTCTCTGAAAAGGTAATGGAAAAAGAGCAGCAATCGAATCAACCGGAATTGACGGCGCAGCAAACATTCGGCGAAAAAGAAACATTTGTACCTGTTGAAGTTAAAGAAGCGCACCAGGAGACCGAACAGGAATTGCAACTCGAGCATGTCATTCGTCCAAAATCGGGCAGAAAATGGCTCGCGACTGGCGCATTTGCAACTTTTGCTGGTCTGGTTGGCTGGCAAGCGGTGGACTCGGTTATAACCGCAATTCAGGCTTCTGATTGGCTAGCCTTAAGCTGGACGGGGTTTATTGCTGCGATCGCTTCGCTTGGTTTAGGAGCTATGGGTAAAGAGCTTTGGAAACTGCGAAAACTACGAAATCATTTTAGTGTTCAAGAAGAAGCAGAAGCACTTGTTAATAGTGAGAGCGTTGGGAAAGGGAAAGCCTTTTGCGAAACCGTAGCAGAACAAAGTGGTGTGATGGCAGAGAATCCGGGCTTTGATCGTTGGCAGAACAGTATTAACCCTGCTCATAGTGACGCTGAAATTCTTGATATGTATGACTCGATGGTGGTGAGCCAACAAGACAAGTTGGCAACGAAAATCGTATCACAGCACGCAACCGAGTGTGCGGCCCTAGTCGCCGTGAGCCCTCTGGCTGCCGCTGATATGTTGCTGGTGGCTTGGCGAAATTTCAAAATGATCGACAACCTCTCCAAGGTATATGGGGTAGAGCTAGGTTATGCATCTCGCATCAAGTTACTAAGAGCGGTATTTGTCAATATGGCGGCGGCTGGTGCCAGTGAGATCGCTATTGATGCCAGTATGGATTTGATGTCGATGGATCTTGCTGGCAAAGTTTCTGCTCGTGCGGGGCAGGGACTAGGTGTTGGTATTCTAACGGCACGTTTGGGCTTGAAAGCGATGACCTTATTGCGTCCACTACCCTGGTATCCTGACCGTCAGGTTAAGTTGGGCACCATACGCAAGGCTGTGGCGGCGAAAGTTGCATCAATTACGATGAAACCGTAACGAATATCAACTTTGATGGATAGGATTGCTTGACGCCATTCCAAGCATGATAGAAACTACTGTCAACTTTTCCTGACAGTTGTGAATTGGGATATTTTAAGTGCGTCTTGAAGTCTTATGTGAAGATCGACTCGGCTTGACCCGAGAACTGCTCGATATTTTAGCGTCTAAAAGCATCGACTTGCGTGGTATCGAAATCGATATTAGCGGTATTATCTATTTGAATTGCCCGGATATTGATTTTGATACGTTTAGTGAGCTGATGGCTGAAATCCGCCGTATTCCGGGGGTGAAAGACGTACGTAAAATCCAGTTTATGCCGATGGAGCGCCACAATACGGAGCTGCTCTCGTTAGTTGATAACTTGCCCGATCCGGTTTTTGCCATTGATCTTAAAGGTGCCGTAGACATGGCAAACATGTCTGCACTTTCATTGCTTGGCCTTCACAAGCAAGAAGTGATTGGTACTCAAATCGGTGCTTTGTTACCAAGTGTTCGTTTCTCTCGTTGGTCTGAAGGTGTTAATGGTCGAACGCGGGAAAACCTTGTGATTGATGGCTTGGACTATGTTCTAGAGTTGATGCCCGTTTATATCCGAGACGAAGCGCAAAACTCGACTCTAGCGAGTACTCTAATGACGATTCGCTCTAGTCAGCAAGTTGCCAGAATTGAAGAAGCGCTACCGCTGCATAATCCTCTGGGTTTTGAACACTTTGTTGGTATATCGAACCGTCATAAAGCACTAATGAACCAAGCTAAGAAGCTGTCTGTGCTTGACCAACCATTGTTGATTGAGGGCGAAACGGGGACCGGTAAAGAAATGCTTGCTAAAGCTTGCCACAGCCGTTCTAGCCGCGCGAGCAAGCCATTCCTAGTTTTGAGTTGTGCTTCGATGCCTGACGATGTAGCAGAAACCGAACTTTTTGGTCATGCGCCGGGTTCATTCAATCATGAACAAGGCCACAAAGGCATCTTTGAGCAAGCAAATGGCGGCACGGTATTTCTTGATGAAATCGGTGAAATGAGTTCGCACCTTCAAATCAAGCTGTTACGTTTTCTACAGGATGGTAATTTCCGTCGTGTCGGTGCAGAAGATGAGATGCATGTCGATGTTCGTATCATCGCTTCAACAAAACATAACCTTGCCGAGCTTTCTGAAGCAGGAATGTTCCGTGAAGATTTGTATTATCGTCTCAACGTACTTACGCTCAGCATTCCTCCGTTACGTAAGCGCTCAAACGACGTTGCACCATTGCTTGAGTTGTTTGTGGCGAAACATGCTCAACAGCTTGGGATTGATAAGCCAGAGTTTGATGATGGTCTAGTTGATGCCCTTGCAAATTATCAGTGGCCAGGAAACATGCGCCAGCTGGATAACATGGTTCTTCGAGCGCTCACGGAAATGGATGGTGATATACTAAACGCGGATCACTTCAATTTACCTCAGCCTCAGTCAGTCGGCGCTGGTAGTGCAACGCTTAACATCGACGGTTCTTTGGATGAGATCATGCGTGATTATGAATCTCAAGTTCTGGAACGTTTGTATCAGTCATTCCCATCAAGCCGCAAGCTTGCTAAGCGCTTGAATGTATCGCATACCTCAATCGCTAATAAACTGCGTGATTACGGTATACGTAAGAATTAATCGAATTGAACGAAAAGACGGAATTAATCATTTGTAATGGAAGATAACAGCTCATCTATCGCCGTTCATAAGTTGGACGGTGACTTGCTTCTTCGTACCGCTGAAATCGGTGACGCAGATATGATTGCCGAATATTTTCAAGCGAACCGAGAATACCTGAAACCGTTTGAACCGAAACGTGAAGAGGCTTTTTTCTCAGTGAACGGTTGGTTGCAAAAGCTTATCAAGCTCAATGAGCTGCATCGAATGGGATTGGGGTATTATTGCCTTTTAGTCAGAGCCTCTTCGGGTGAAATGCTAGGTACGATATCCTTTAGTAGTTTGAGTCGTTTCCCTTTTTATTCTTGTAACGTCGGATATTCTCTCGCTGAAAAAGCGCAAGGGCATGGTTATATGCGTCGTGGATTAACCATGGCTTGCGACTACATGTTTAATGTCCAGAAACTGCATCGTATTCAAGCTGGCTACATGCCTCACAATAAACGTAGTGAATCTGTGCTAGAGCATGTAGGGTTCAACCGAGAAGGGTATGCAAAAGATTACCTTTTGATTAATGGTGAGTGGCAAGACCACGTCCTAACGTCGCTTATTAATCCGAATTGGCAGCCAGAAGGGCGATAGTATGGAACGATTGGAAAAGCAGTTAGCACTTGTAATCGAGCTCGATAAACTCAAAAGCATTTTGCGCCGAACTCGAGTTAAAAGTGCTGAAGGGCGCCTCGAAAATAGTGGTGAGCATAGTTGGCATGTCGCACTGATGGCAATATTGATGGAAGAGCATGCGAATGCACCTGTTGATATTTGCCGAGTGATGAAAATGTTATTGATACATGACGTAGTAGAGATCGACGCGGGCGATACCTTTGTTTATGATACTGCTGCGTCTCAAGAGCAAGCAGAAAAAGAAATTAGAGCCGCAGAGCGCTTGTTTGGTATGTTACCCAGCGATCAGGAGCAAGAGCTATTGGCGCTTTGGCATGAATTTGAAGCCGCGCAGACCGATGATGCTAAGTATGCAAAAGCACTCGATCGGTTAATTCCAATGCTCTTGAACTACCATAATAATGGTCAGAGTTGGAAGGAACATGGTGTCTCACGCGAACAAGCACTTACCATTAATAAACGAATTGAATTTGGCTCTGTTACCTTATGGGACAAAGCGAAAGAGTTGATTGAAGAAGCCACAGAGAAAGGTTGGCTGAAATCGTAATAAAGGAGACTGAATGTCTTATTTGCCTTTGGACGAATACCAAAGAAAATGGATTTTTACGCATCAGTCGATGCCTGTGCCAGAAGAAGATTTGGCTTTTATTAAGCCGATGAGCCAAGCCCGCTCAGCACAATTTTGGAAAGAAAATATCAGTGCTCAAAGCCCTGATATGGATAGACTTAGTTCCCAAGACTGGCCAATGAATGAGGCGAATTGGTCTGAAACTGTGGATTGGATGGCTGCGTGGGAGTCGGATGATCCTGACATGCCAGCGGAAGCTGAGGCACATATCGATTGGCAAGACGATGTAACCGTTTACTTTTGCTACGAGAAGTACAATGTCATCGAAACGAAATGGTCTATTTTTAAAAAGCACTGGAAGAACTTTCTCTTTTATGACGATGGTCCGATACTAATAGGACGTCGCCGTTCGCAAGCACTTTGGTTTGATTCAAAAGGCAATGTGAAACTCGGTGTTCGTCAATAAAGAGTTATAAAACAAAGCCACCTTTCGAGGTGGCTTTGTTTTTCTAAAGGCTGGATAATGGACTCAACACACCACCAGCCCCGCGCTCGATAACGTGAGTATAGATCTGCGTGGTTTTTACATCAGTATGCCCTAATTGTTCCTGAACAGTTCTAATGTCTGCGCCAGATTCCAATAAGTGCGTGGCAAAACTGTGTCTTAGTGTGTGGCAAGTTACAGTTTTCTCAATGCTTGCGTCGCTTGCCGCGCGCTTTACTGCTCTTTGTATTGCGCTTTCATTGATATGATGCCTTCTCAATTCACCAGTGTCTCGATCTGCGCTTAACTTTGTTGATGGAAACAAAAAGTGCCAGTTAAAATCTAGCTCCGCTTTTGGGTATTTACGTCGTAAACCTTCAGAGATGTATACGCCCGCATAACCAGGCATGTGCCTATCTTTAAAGTAGTAGTTTCTTGCTAAATTAACTTGAGCTTTGAGTGGTTCATGTAGTTCTTTGGCTAATGTGACTGTACGATTTTTACCTCCTTTTCCTTGCCAAACGCGAACTGCACCATAATCATAATCGATGTCTTGAACTCTTAAGCGTAAACATTCCATAACTCGAAGCCCGGAGCCGTAAAGTAGCTGAATATGGAGTCTATACCTCGGGTCGATATGCTGAACGAATCTTCGGATCTCCTCCCTGGTTAACACAACGGGAAGTTTCTTTTCGGTCAAGGATTTCTGAAATCTCATATCAAGTGATAGTGGGGTTTTAAAATAATCACGATATAAAAATGATATTGAGTTCAGCGCCAAAGCTTGCGTTTTTACCGCAACTTTTTCTTCTACCGCTAAGTAACTCAGAAATTGAATGACATCATCTTCTGCTAGTGTTGATGGGTGGGCGAGCTGGTGAAAAGTGATAAAACGTTTTATCCAAAATAGATAACTTTCGATAGTTTTATTCGCATAATGACGAGTAAGCATGTGCTCTTTTACACTAAGTAAAAACTGACTTTTCATGATAAATTAACCTGTTTATTTACACAGTTCCGTTAATGTATCACCACTTTTGAAATTAGCGTGCTGTGCGCCGCCTAATTGCGCGCGCCACCACACATATTCATACTGTTTTTCTATTTGTTTCATACAGATAAGTGCTACGATTGATAGCGCTTTTGATAAGAAAGAAGGCGGTAGCCTGCCAGAAAGACGGCAAATCGCCGTATAGAAAGCGTTATGCTACTTATCCAGTTTATCGACAAGAACTGCTAAACTGGAAGCTAAGTTAAAGCACTTGGGTGGCGGATAAAGTATGAAATATGACAGTGTAAAATTAGGTTTTATCGCTGCTGCGATGATGAATATTGGCGGTGTGCTGATTTTTTCTCGCGCATTTACCAATTCAGTGATCAATGAATTTGACCCTGTAGTCATGTCTAACTTTGGCTTATTGATGATCGTTGTTTGGGGCTTGGCCTATCTAGGTGCTGCTTCGGTTACATCTGGCGTTAAATGGTTAGCGGGCGCATTTGCTATCGAAAAACTGGTGTATGTGGTTGCTTGGCTGCTTTGGTTCAATGAGAACAGTCTTGGTAGTGTCTATGATCAAGACCTATTTGCAGGCATCTTTTACAGCATCTACGGGTTAAATGACTTGGTATTTATGTTGTTCTTCGCTTGGGTATTTCTTACTCAAGGTAAATCCTTGAAACCATTAGCATAACAAAGCATTTAAGAGTGATTCCCAACGCTTGGCATTTTTGATGTCATCGTTGGGTTTTGTGTTTAAGGTGGTAAGGTTCAGTTTCGTGGTGGCGTTGCTCACACCTTAATGCGGCGTTATAAGCTACTAAATAAATGAGAGGTCGTGTAGACCTCTCATTCAATGCTATCGTAGACTTAATGTACTTCGATTAGCTTTGGTAGGTATTCCAATGCAACAGGATCTCGACCTTTAAAGTAGTCTTTCGCTTTACTAGGAATCCAGACTTCATCTACAAACTTAATAAAAATAGGTAGTAGATCATTTGGGTATTCACGAGCATCACGAGTGTGCCCATTCCCAAACATATGACTGTACATTTGGTAGCTTTCTGCGTGCTCAGGATGATGTTCAGATAAATAGCTAGAGAAAAGTCTACCTACGCTTACGTCAGGTCTAATATCTTTACCATCCTGTGCTTGGTCTGGAATTTCGTAACCTAACATTTCTAATGAGCCGTATAAACGAATGAATAGCTCACTAATCACAGAAAAGTAACCTCTAGAAACTCTGCCATAGTTTAGGTTAAATCGGTTTACAAAGCCGGGTAGTTTTACCTTGCCGTAGTAACCTTTCTTACGGATCTCTGGTAGAACTTCTCTAGTAACCCAACGTTGGAATTTCTTAGCATTAGGTTTCTTACTGGCAAAAACCAACTCATAGAGTGCTGCTTCAGTAATAAGGACATACATATGCCCATGAATTGGGTGCGGGGAAAGCATTTTATCTTCGGCGTCGAGTTTATCAATCGGCGCTTTTCGATCTGCGTAATCAAGGGCAGCAGTTACTTCATCAGCAATAAAGTAAAACTCGTCTCCGAGTTGGATTGTCGTTAACTCGTGTAAGTTAAAGTCGTCGAGGGTATTCGGTATAATCGAAAGTTGCATGTTAATTCCAGAGGTTTAAACCTAAAGTTTGTGTGGTTATGATACTACTTCAATATGCAACAGTGTCTACATTTTCTTTCATAAAACTGTTACTAGGTTTAAATTGTACAAAGTAAGTTCGTAACCCACTTTACCACGCTTATAACAAGAGACTATGGCGTCAATAGTTAATTTTTGAGGCTATCTGTATCCCACATAACACCATCTCTTAGCATTGAA